>NZ_JBXWKZ010000017.1:30551-32980 GCF_058191515.1 Staphylococcus sp. CoH_129_LAB_1
GATCTATACTTGCTTTCTTAGTAGTTACAATTTGATCAATTTCATGTTTGGCATTCGCTTTTTTTACTATTTCTGGCTGAATGGCATTGATAATATTTATACCATTTGTTTGTGCGTTATCAACGCCATCATTATTTTCTGCCTTATTAACATTCTCTTTTGCTTTTGTAGCTTCTTCATCTACTTTTTGTTTTGCTACTTCTTTTTCTTCTTCAGTTGCTTCTTGTGTTAAATCAATAGTTGCTTTTTTAAGTTTAGCTAAATTATCAATAGCTTGTCTTGTTTCTGCTTTTTTAACTACTTCTGGTTGAATACTATTTATCACTGTTGTGGTATTTTGTCCAACTTGATCCACATCATTATTTGTTACGGCTTGATCAATTTCATGTTTTGCTTTTGTAACTTCTTCGTCTACTTTTTGTTTTGCTGTTTCTTTCTCTTCTATTGTCGCATCTTGAACTTGATCAATTGCTGTTTTCTTAGTTAATGCAATTTGATCAATTGTAGCCTTAGCCGCATCTTTTTTTATAACTTCAGGCTGAATATTATTTACACTAGTATTTCCTGTATCTTTCGCTTGATCCACGTCACTGTTTGTTATGGCTTGATCAATTTCATGTTTTGCTTTTGTAACTTCTTCGTCTACTTTCGCTTTCGCTGCCTCTTTTTCCTCTGACGTTGCACCTGAAGTTTGATCAATTTTGTCTTTTTTAACTCTTGCTACTTGTTCAATTAACGTTTTAGTTGTAGTTTTCTTAATTATATCAGGTTGAATATTATTAATCGCTAATGTTTCAATTTGTTCAACTTGATCCACATCATTATTTGTTACGGCTTGATCAATACTATGATTTGCTTTAGTAACCTCTTCATCTACTTTCGCTTTCGCTGCTTCTTTTTCCTCTGTCGTTGCATTCGGAGTTTGATCAATTTCTGCTTTTTTAGCTATAGCTACTTGTGCTATGGAAGTTTTAATTGTCTCTTTTTTTACAACCTCAGGCTGAATGCTGTTGATAGTAGTATTCCCAGTGTTTTTTGCTTGATCGACATCATTATTTGTTATGGCTTGATCAATATTGTGCTTTGCTTTGGCAACTTCTTCATCTACTTTGACTTTTGCTATATCTTTTTCTTCTTTTGTTGCATTAGGCGTTTGATCAATTGTATTTTTCTTGAGTCGTGCCTGAGCATCTATATTTCTTTTTGCTTGTTCTTTTTTAACTACTTCTGGTTGGATATTATTTATTAATGTCGTACTATTGTCTACTACTTGATCGACATCATTATTTGATAAAGCATGATTAATATTATTTTTTGCTTCTGTTACTAATTGATCTACCTTCGCTTTTGCGTCTTCTTTTTCTTCTGCTGTTGCACCTAGTATTTGATCAATCGCTGCTTTTTTAGCTAAAGCTACTTGTTCAATAGTAGACTTAGCATTCATTTTCTTAATTGTATCAGGCTGAATGTGGCTAATTATTGTAACACTATCTTCTTTTATTTGGTCGACAACTTGATTTGTTTCTGCATGATCAATATTATTTTTTGCTTTAGTAACTTCTTCGTCTACTTTCGCCTTCGCCACTTCTTTTTCTTCTGTTGTCGAATTACTATTATTGTCAATTTCTGCTTTTTTATTTATAGCTTCATCTTCAATGGCTTGTCTTGCTTTTAATTTTTTTTGAACGATTGCTTTTATATGACTAATTGCTTCAATACCATCATGTCTTGCATTTTCAACTTCGCTATTTGAATTAAAATGGTTGATATTATTTTTAGCTTCCGTTGCAGCTTGATCTACTTTCGCTTTTGCAGCCTCTTTTTCTTCTGTTGTTGCATCTGGCGTTTGATCAATGGATGCTTTCTTAGCTCTTGCTATCTCATCAATGGCTTGTCTCGCTTCTGTTTTCTTAACTACTTCTGGTTGAATAGCGTTTATAATAGTCGTACCGTTTGTTTTGGCTTCATCAACTCCAGAATTTTTCGTTGCTTCATTAATTTTTGCTTTTGCTTCTGTTACTGCTTGGTCTACTTTCGCTTTTGCAGCCTCTTTTTCTTCTGTTGTCGCATCTGGCGTTTGATCAATGGATGCTTTCTTAGCTCTTGCTACCTCTTCAATGCTTTGTCTTGCTTCTGCTTTCTTAGTCACTTCTGGTTGAATAGCGTTTATAGTAGTCGTACCATTTGTTTTGGCTTCATCAACTACAGCATTTCTTGTCGCTTCGTTAATTTGTGTTTTTGTTTCCGTTACTGCTTGATCTACTTTCGCTTTTGCAGCCTCTTTTTCTTCTATTGTCGCATCTGGCGTCTGATCAATGGATGCTTTCTTAGCTCTTGCTATCTCATCAATGACTTGTCTCGCTTCTGTTTTCTTAACTACTTCTGGTTGAATAGCGTTTATAATAGTCGTACCGTTTGTTTTGGCTTCA
>NZ_JBXWKZ010000017.1:33080-45921 GCF_058191515.1 Staphylococcus sp. CoH_129_LAB_1
GCTTCTGTTACTGCTTGGTCTACTTTCGCTTTTGCAGCCTCTTTTTCTTCTGTTGTCGCATCTGGCGTTTGATCAATAGATGCTTTCTTAACTCTAGCTAAGTCATCAATTGCTTGTCTTGCTTCTGTTTTCTTGACTATTTCTGGTTGAATAGCATTTATGATAGTCAAGCCGTTTGTCTTTGCTTCATCAACGCCAGTATTTCTTGTCGCTTCGTTAATTTTTGCTTTTGCTTCCGTTACTGCTTGGTCAACTTTCGCTTTCGCAACTTCTTTTTCTTCTATTGTTGCATCTGGTGTCTGATCAATCGTTGCTTTTTTAATTCGAGCTACTTCATCGATTGTATCACTTGCATCTGATTTTTTAACTACATTCGGAATAACTGTATTAATCGCAGTTGTTCCCTCATTTTGTGCCTCATCTACCCCCGCATTAGTAGTTGCTTGATTAATATTAGTTTTTGCTTCTGTTACTAATTGATCTACCTTCGCTTTTGCTGCTTCTTTTTCTTCTAATGTTGCATCTTCAATTAAATCAATTGCTTGTTTTTTTGTAGTAGCTGCTTGATCAATTGCTTGCTCAGCAGTGTTTTTCTTTATTGGACGTGCTACAACATGTGATATTTCATCTACTTTGTTTTCTTTTAATGTTTCAATTTCATTATTATGACTTAGAGTGTTAATATTAGCTTTTGCTGTCGCTACTAAATTATCTATCTCAGCTTTAGCTGCATTCTTTTCTTCTAAAGTTGTATTATGATCGTTATCTATTTCAGCTTTTTTCACAGATGCTGCATTATCTAGTGCTATCCTAGCGTTTTGTCGAACAGTCGGAGTTATAGTTGCAGCCTTCACATTAGCTATACCAATTGTTTTTTGTTGAGCTACACCATTATTTGCTGTTTCATTCATAATATTTGTGGTAGCCTCTGACACTAAATTATCAACGATCCCTTTTGCAGCTTCTTTTTCTTCTACTGTTGCATCAGGATTATTTTCAAACTCAGTTTTTTTAGTATTTGCTCTTTCTGTTATTTCATCAATTGCTGCTTGCTTTACTGTTGGATTAAGATCAATCATTGTAATTTGATTAATTCCAGAATCTTTGTTTGTTGATACATCGTTTGAATTCATTGATTGATCAACAGTTGTATAACTAGATTGTAATGCTTGATTCACCTGTTCAATCGCAGTATTTTTTTCTTCAATTGTTGCTGTATCGTTACTCATAAAGAGAGCTCTTTTAGCTCTTGCAACTTTATCTAATGATAATTTAGCATGTGCTTTATCTAAGTTTAAATCGATACTATTAATCGTTGCTTGATCTTTCAATTCACTTACAGGCATATCATCTGTTTCTGCTAGGACTTCTTTAGCTTTTCTAAGCGCCTCTTGCATTGCTTCCCATACTTCAGGAGAATTATCATTTTGATCAAGGTTTGCTAAATCATCTTCAACTTCTGTTACTTTATCTTTCAAATGTTGCTTATACATTTTGACTGTAATGATTTGCTTATCTAACACAATATCTCCTTGTCGCATGGCAGAATCATTACTTACGAATTCATTATGTACACCATACCTTGCATAGTGATCACCATTATTTTTTCCAAAATCTTTAGAATCACTTAATCTATTCATATTTATACCATCTGTAACGTAAGTCAAATGTCCTAAGAATTCTTTTTCGATTGGTCGGTCAGTTGGTAAGGATAATCCTATAGAAATATTTTTACTTGCGCCTGCTTCAAGACGATCTATTTTAACTTTTAACTCTCTAGTCGCTGCATTAAATTTTCCTGTAGCATTTTTTGTAGAAACGTATGTCACATCTTCTGGTAAAACAATAGTATATTCAGTTTTATTTGAACTAGAATGTCCCCTGTTTTCAATTCTAAACCCTATTTCTTGATACACTCTATCAGCGCTTATAGACCCTGATTGTGCAAAGTAGTGTGTATTATTGACCGTTGCCGTTAAATATGCACCACTATTAACGGTAACATCAGCTAACACTCCACCTCCAAAGTTATTAGGACCTGTTAAAAGTCTATGTCCATTAGTCGAATCGGTACTGCGGTTTAATGCCGATTCAAATCTTATTCTTAATCGTGACACTGATTCTGGCACTTGAAATACGCCTAAAAAGTTACCAATTGGGTTCTGTAATATATCTGGAGTCCCTTTATATAAAAGGGAAGAAGGGTTATTAGCATCGTAAATATAAACCCTTGCACCGTTAATCCCCCATATATTGTTCATACTACTAGATATATAGTGTAATTGAATTTCTGATCCAGGAGTAACATCAACATCTTGATAGATTGATCCTACAGTAGGATCAGCTATACCTGGAACCTGGTTAAAATTACCATTATATTTTGACAGCACTGCACCAATTTTATTATTAGTTTTATCAAATATATAAGGATTATATGCAGGTAAGGATTTCGGACCCCAAATTAATGGAATTGTTGTTTGTTCATTACTACTTACATGCCAACCTGTGATCGTATTAGCACTATTCATTGATGATTCTAAATTTTTAGTAGGTAACGTCGCACCTTGTGATGTATCTGAAAATGTACCATTGATGATTTGACCTGAATTCTGTTCATTTACAGCCATTGGATCTGTATTAGTAGTGGTAGAATTAGGAGTATTATCTACTGAACGCTTCCCTCTTCTATGTGGCTGATTCTCATTTGTAGTTTCATTATGATTTACATTGCTAACCTGGTCATCAGGATTTTTTTGCTCATTATGATTTACATTGCTAACCTGGTCATCAGGATTTTTTTGCTCATTATGATTTACATTGCTTTCAGCGCTATTGGTTCCACTATTCACTCTATCTTCTTCATGAACATGATCAATTGCAGCGTTAGTTTCATTATTTCGACTATTTAGATTTGAATTAGATATATTTGTCGGTGTTATCGTTTCGCTATGTGGTTGTTCTGCATTAGTATTTTGATTATTGGTTGATGTACTTTCATTCACTTGTGATGCACTTGTATTTGCTTCCTCGTCATGAGTCGCTGCATGACCAGGATGGGATAAAAATACTAATGTAGCAATAAGGGTAGAAAATGTCCCCACACTAAATTTACGAATACTAAATTTTTGTTTTTTTAAAAAATTCATTATATTTCCTCCTTGATGTTCTCTCTTGATGTCGTTAGTTATAATGAACAAGTTTGAGGTATGTTGTAGTTATAACTATCATTGAAATACATTATATTCGTGCTTTAATATAATATCATAATAAAATTAAAATTACCACAACTAAATAATATTAAAATATTAAAATTATATTAAATTATAAAAAACGATGAAGACTCAAATCTTCACCGTTTTTCTGTATAATAATTTGTTATTTCTAAATCATTAAATACTATCTATTTCAATACCTTCATCGCCCCATGCACGCATGCCACCTTCAACATTCACTGCATGAATTCCTTCTTTTTCAAGATAATGTACGACTTTTTCACTGCGAACACCAGCAGCACAAACAATATAATACGTATCGTTTTTATTAAATTGATTTAAATGATCAGCTATTTGATCCATCGGAATTGTTTTAGCTCCAGGAATTGTGCCCATTGCTGTTTCTTCATCTGTGCGCACATCAATTATATTAACAGGATTAGAGTCTAATATTTTTTCTTTTAATTGATTTACTGTAATTGATTCCATTGTAAAACTCCTCTTTAATTATTTTGCAACAATATTCACTAATTTTTGAGGTACAGCGATAACTTTTTTAATCTCTTTACCTTCTATAGATAGTTTAACATTTTCATTTTGCAATGCTAACTCTTGCATTTCTTCTTTAGATAAGTCTTTAGGAATATTTAATTTCGCTCTTACTTTGCCATTGACTTGTACCACAATTTCAATTTCATCATCTACAAGTAATGACTCATTATAAGCTGGCCAAGGTTGGTACGTAATAGTTTCTTGATTACCTAAACGTTGCCATAATTCTTCACTAATATGTGGTGCGATAGGTGATAACATTTTTACAAATCCTTCAGCATAAGGTTTATAAATTTCATCTGCTTTATAGCAGTCATTAATAAATACCATCAATTGACTAATTGCTGTATTAAAGTTAAGTGAATCGAAATCTTCTGTCACTTTTTTAACTGTTTGGTTATATATTTTATCTAATGATGAATTATTATGTTCTACGACTTTATTGGTTAAGGAATCATCTTCGTTAATAAATAGTCTCCAAATACGATCTAAGAAACGTCTAGATCCATCTAAACCATTTTCACTCCAAGCAATCGCGGCATCTAATGGTCCCATAAACATTTCATATAAACGTAATGTATCTGCACCATGTGAAGCTACAATATCATCTGGATTAACCACATTACCCTTAGATTTGCTCATTTTTTCATTACCTTCACCAAGAATCATACCTTGGTTAAATAATTTTTGGAATGGTTCTTTAGTAGGTACAACACCTAAATCATATAATACTTTGTGCCAGAATCTTGAATAAAGTAAGTGAAGTACTGCATGTTCTACCCCACCAATATATAAATCAACAGGTAACCAGTGTTTTAATTTTTCTGGATCTGCTAACATATTTTCATTATGAGGATCAATATAACGTAAATAATACCAACAACTACCAGCCCATTGTGGCATTGTATTTGTTTCACGACGTCCTTTCATACCTGTTTTTTCATCAACGACATTTACAAACTCATCAATATTAGCTAGCGGTGATTCACCAGTGCCAGAAGGTTTAATTTCATCCGTTTCAGGAAGTAATAAAGGTAATTCATCTTCTGGTACAGTTGTCATTGTCCCATCCTCCCAATGAATCACTGGGATAGGTTCTCCCCAATAGCGTTGTCTGCTAAATAACCAGTCACGTAATTTGTAGTTCACTTTTTTCTCGCCGGCATGTTTATGCTCAAGTAAAGTAATCGCTTTAGTAATCGCTTCTTTATTATCTAAACCATCTAATTCGCCTGAATTGATATGTTTACCTTCGCCAGTATAAGCTTCTTCTTGTACATTTCCACCCTCTATCACTTCAATGATAGGTAAATTAAACTTCTTAGCAAATTCATGGTCACGTTCATCATGACCAGGTACTGCCATTACTGCACCTGTACCATAACTAGAGAGTACATAATCAGCAATCCAAATTGGTAGTTTTTCACCAGATAATGGATTAATGGCATAAGCACCAGTAAATACACCTGATTTATCTTTTGCTAAATCGGTACGCTCTAAATCTGATTTTTTTGAAGCTTCTTCTTGATATTGTTTAATCTCTTCTTTTTTATCGTCAGTGGTAATATCATTTACCAAAGCGTGTTCAGGACTAAGTACTAAGAATGTTGTACCATAAATAGTATCTGGACGTGTTGTAAATACATCAATAGTGTCATTAATATCTTCAACATTAAATGATACACGTGCACCTTCAGAACGACCAATCCAGTTTCTTTGCATATCTTTAATTGATTCAGGCCAATCTAATTCATCTAAATCTTCTAATAAACGATCGGCATACTCTGTGATTTTTAATACCCATTGTTTCATCGGACGTCTATATACAGGATGACCCCCACGTTCTGATACACCATCTACAACCTCTTCATTTGATAACACTGTACCAAGTGCCGGACACCAGTTTACTGCAACTTCATCTACATATGCGAGTCCTTTATTATAAAGCTGAATAAAAATCCATTGCGTCCATTTATAATATTCAGGATCTGTAGTGTTCACTTCTCGATCCCAATCATAACTAAAACCGAGCTCCTGAATTTGACGTTTAAATGTTTGAACATTCTTTTTAGTAAATTCTCTAGGATCATTCCCAGTATCTAGTGCGTACTGCTCAGCAGGTAATCCAAAGGCATCCCAACCCATTGGATGTAATACATTATATCCTTGCATACGTTTATAACGAGAAATAATATCCGTTGCAGTATATCCTTCTGGATGTCCTACGTGTAATCCCGCACCAGATGGATATGGAAACATGTCCAATGCATAGAATTTTTTTTGACCTAAATTATCACTCGCTTTGAATGTTTTATTTTCAGCCCAAAACTTTTGCCATTTCTTTTCAATTTCTTTGTGATTGTAACCCAAAGTATGTTCCTCCTAATAAAAATAAAACACCTCAAACTATTAATTAAACAGGGACGACTTTTGTAGCCGCGGTACCACCCTCATTCACATTTAGTATGTGCACTTTATAAATAGTAAGAGATGTTTTAAATTCAATTAATTAACGGTAAGTTCACTTAATTCTTAACGCTAGTTTACACCACCACTAGCTCTCTTTAGAAAAGTATTTAAGTTACTAGTCCAATACAGTTTAATATTATGAGATTCGTAACCTAATTGCAAGTGGTTCAGTACATTTTATATGTTTAATTTCAAGTTGTCTTTCAACGATTTTCATGTTGTGAATGTTTCGGTAGACCCTTATCAAAAATAGATAAGAAAAACATTCCTATTAATAAAAGAATTATCATTCCTATGAACATTGCACTCATATTGAATGTATCGACCAATATACCGCCGATTAGAGGACCAAATGCTTTCCCCACAGTTGATGCAGAATTTACTACACCCTGATATTGACCTTGCTTACCTTGTGGCGCTAAATAATTGGCAATCGTCGGTACTGCAGGCCATACAAACATTTCACCAAAAGTAAGAATTATCATTCCTATTAAAAAAACTGTAAATTGTTCTGCAAAACTTGTAACAAAGAATGACAACATAAAAATTAAAATACCAACAAACATTTGATATTTTAAGTTTCCTTTTAACAAACGAATGACAGGTCTAATTAATGGTTGTGCAACTAAAATCATAATTCCATTTACCGTCCACAATACACTATATTGAGACATTGAAATATTAATTTGTTGCGTAAATGAGGCTATTGTTGTTTCCCATTGAATGTATCCAATCCAACAAATACTAAACATTGCACATAATAATATTAAAGCTATAAAACGTTTTTTATTTTCTTTATTTTGTATATCTAGACTATCTGGTGATTTCACTTTAGCATGGTATTCTAAATTAAATTGCGTAAAGGCTACAATTCCAAATAATACGTACATGATTAAATTGGCTAAGAAGATAAAATTAAAGCTAAATTCAGCAACGAATCCTCCCATTGCAGCTCCGGCAGCAACACCTATGTTTTGAGCTAAGTAAATCGCATTAAAAGTTGTTCTGCCACCATTAGGCCAAACGGCACCAGCCATTGCGTAGATTGCTGGAACAATCATTCCCCCACCAAAACCAAGTAGCACTAACCAAACTGCATACCACGGCCATCCATGAAAGAAATTAAGTAATGTTGTACTAAGCAAACAAGTAATAGTACCTATCATGATTGTTCGGTAACCACCTAACTTATCGAACAACGTTCCACCTAGTAAGTTACCAACTACCATTCCAAAAGAATTAATCATTAGAACAATCCCAGAAATTGTCAAGCTTTTTCCTAATTCTTCTTTCATATAAATCGTATTTAAAGGCCATAAAAAGCTAGCGCCAGTTATATTGAGTGCCATTCCTATAACTAGCCACCATACTGATCTAGGTATATTCATAATTTTAAGTCCTCTCTTTATATTTTTATCGAACTATATTAAACACTATAACATTAAAATATGTTAAAATCTTTACTTAGAACTAAGTTAGATAGAAAGGATAATGTGTTATGGGTAACTATTTCCCGTATGCCTTTGAAAATAAACGATATCATACATGGAATTACCATTTAAAAAATAAATTCGGCCAGAAAATTTTTAAAGTTGCTTTAGATGGTGGATTTGACTGTCCAAATAGAGATGGCACTGTCGCACATGGCGGTTGTACATTTTGTTCAGCAGCTGGTAGCGGTGATTTTGCTGGAAATAGAGCTGATCCAATTGAAGTACAATTCCAACAAATAAAAGAACGAATGCACGAAAAATGGAGTGAAGGTAAGTACATTGCTTATTTCCAAGCATTTACTAATACCCATGCACCTGTAGAAGTTTTAAAAGAAAAATATGAACCTGTGTTAAAAGAAGAAGGTGTGGTTGGATTATCAATTGCTACACGTCCAGATTGTTTACCAGATGATGTTGTTGATTATTTAGCTGAATTAAATCAACGCACTTATTTATGGGTAGAACTTGGTCTTCAAACTGTTCATCAAAAAACGTCTGATTTAATTAATCGTGCTCACGATATGCAAACATATTACGAAGGTGTTGCTAAATTGCGTAAGCATAATATAAACGTATGTACACATATCATTAATGGCTTACCAGGTGAAGATTATAATATGATGATGGAAACAGCACGTGAAGTGGCACAAATGGATGTTCAAGGTATTAAAATCCATTTATTACACCTACTTAAAGGTACACCAATGGTCAAACAATATGAAAAAGGTATGCTTGAATTTATGACCCAAGAAGATTATACAAATTTAGTGTGTGATCAGCTTGAAATTCTTCCACCTGAAATGATTATTCATCGCATTACAGGCGATGGCCCAATAGATTTAATGGTTGGCCCAATGTGGAGTGTAAATAAATGGGAAGTACTAAATGAAATCGATAATGAGTTAGCTCGTCGTGATTCTTATCAAGGTAAATTCTATACATCAAATTCTATGGTGAATTCATGAAATTAGAACGTATTCTCCCGTTTGCTAAAACACTTATAAAACAACATATTAACGATGATAGTATAGTGATTGATGCTACATGTGGTAATGGTAATGATACATTATTTTTAGCGGAACAAGTACCTAATGGTAAAGTCATTGGTTTTGACATACAAAAAGAAGCTATTGAACATACAAAAGAAAAAATTGCCATGTTTAACCATGTCACATTAATACATGATGGACATGAAAATATCTTAAATTATATACCAAACGATCTTATTGGAAACGTGGATGCAGCTATTTTCAATTTGGGATATTTACCTACAGGTGATAAATCAATTGTTACTAAACCTGAAACAACCATTCAAGCGATTGAAAGTATTTTTAAATTATTAAGTACAGAAGGTATCATTGTTCTAGTGATTTATCATGGTCATGATGAAGGTCAGGTCGAAAGAGATGAGCTGTTAAAGTATCTAGAGCATTTTAATCAAAGTAAAGCACATATATTAAAATATCAATTTATTAATCAAGTCAATCATGCGCCATTTATATGTGCAATTGAAAAAAGATAAATTCAAGAACTCTCATAACTAACCCCTATAAATTAAAACATTTTAGTTTGTTTTAATTTATAGGGGTTTTTATAGTCAGACACTCATCAAAGAATTTAAACTATTTTCTAAAGACTCATATTTGCTTTTAATTGTCTTAGTAATAAAATCCAACAACTCATTTCTATATTTATTTTTATTTTCATTAAAATGTATAATAACCGTTCGTTCGTCATCGATTGGACGTTCTTTATAGATCCAATCATATTGAACTAAATTATTATACGTTCTTGTTCGTTTATATGATTTGATATTAACGTATTGATTCACTTCTTTTAATGTCATAGGACCCTTTTCCCATAATGTTAATAAAATAAGTACTTCTTCCTTATTTAAATTATAATTTTCATGAATAACTTTAAATATTGATTCTATATCCTTACATAATTCTTCTAATTTCAGTACCATGGATACTGTTTTTTTTATTTGCAATTTCACAGTAAATCCCTCCCCTAATATTTAAAGCTAAATATTTTAATAGTTATAATAAATATCTAAAATTCCCCTTAAACATAATTATTCACGATTTAAGAATAAATGTTTCTTAAAATTTTTATATTGAAAAACATCAATTGAATAAAAATCAAAATATTTTTAAAAACTTAATTTATTATATCAATAAAAATATACCAATTGTATATATTTACATCAACTTTTATATTATACGTCTAGTACCTAAGCAATTTAAAATAAAAAGAGTCTGGAACATAAAGTTTCTGGATAAATGAAAAAAGACAATTTCTATTGAAATAATATAGAAATTGTCTTTTTTATAAATTTTTGCTTATTTTCAACTCGTTGGGTTGTTAGTTTTCGTATATTGAGTACCATTAGTAAAGTAAGTTGAGTCATGTTATATTCTTGATATATAAGGAACCTAGTGAATTTAGTTTATTGGTATTTATTAATTTATGCGAAAGAGCCTTATTTTTTAAGTATTTCAATGTAAAATTACATATAAACAAAAAGTATTTTGGCGAAACTCTTGAGAGAACAGGACAGGCTGAAGCTGTCTCCTAAGAAAGCGAGCCAACAATACGTAGTATTGTAAATAAAGAAGCCAGTAAATAAATTTATAATACACTCATTTACTGGCTATTTTGCTAGGAATTATGTCCCGGCCTCTTTAAATAACTTTATTCTTATACTTCTTCGATTTCTTCATCTTTTACAATGAAGCCCATTGTATTCACACTGTTATTTAGAAACGTAAGTACATATCTCATAACCTGATCACGTTCTGGTTCATTATGTACTTCATGATAAAAGCCTTTCCATACTTTAAAATATAATTCATCAGTATTAAGCTGTTTTTTTAAAGCATCTATTGAAGATGTTTCTAAGATTTTGTCTTCTGTACCATACATTAATAAAGTGGGTAAAGGTTTGATATCTTTAATATGTTGCGATGTTTCTTTCATTGTTTCATTTATAATGTTAAACCATTTATATGATACTTTTTTTAACATTAATCCATCGTGTTGTGTTTCTTCAATCACTTCTGGATTTCGTGTTAGCTCATTATAGTCTATACCTAATTTAAACTTAGCGTCTTTTGAACTCTTTCCAATATTAGATATAAACATATTTTTACGTGTTTTATAATTTTTCTTTAATTCAAGCATTGGAGAAAGTAATAACATGCCTTCAATAGGTAGTTCAGTCTTTTCAAGTAGATTGAGAATAATTAAACTACCTAATCCAATGCCCATAACAAATGTTGGTAATTTATACTCGTTTGCAATTTTTATCCATTCAACTAACTCCTCGTGGTACATTTCAAATTGTTGTAGTTGTCCTTTATTAGATCGTGAAGTTTGACCTTGTCCAGGTAAATCACCCATAATAACGTGATAACCATTACGTCTTAACATCGTAATCACATAAGCATATCTACCAGTGTGTTCTAACATATTATGTACTATGACGATTACGCCTTTAGCGTCGTGTTCTGTTTCCCACTTCCACATATTTTTGAATCCTCTCTAATTGAATGTTTATCAAATGTATTATATCAAATTATCGCTTTAATTGTTGTTAAACAATATATAGATTTTTTATTTTTATGACTAATGAATTTAAAAGTAATAGAATCTATTAAATGAAAACGCTTTCTTAAATAATATGTTCATGATAAACTTATTATATAGATAGATACGAGTGGGATGGAGGAATAGATATGTCTTTATTCAAAAATTTTTTCATATCATTATCAAATAGCACATATTTAAATGAAGCCGCTAAAAAAATTGGTCCGACAATGGGTGCTGATAAAGTAGTTGCAGGTAATACTATAAAACAACTCATTGAGACGATTGAACGTTTAAATGAAAAACAAATTAATGTTACTGTAGATAATTTGGGAGAATTTGTTAATACTAAAGCAGTAGCGACTCAAGCTAAAAATGAGATTCTTGAGATAATGGAAGCTATTAATAAGTATCAAGTGAATGCACATATGTCTGTCAAAGTAAGTTCATTAGGTGGCGAATTTGATACTGAGTTAGCCTATCAAAATTTAAGAGAAATTCTATTAAAGGCTAATACTTATGATAATATGCATATTAATATTGATATGGAAAAATACAATAGCTTATCACAAACATTACAAATTTTAGATAGATTAAAAGGTGAATTTAGAAATATTGGTACAGTCATTCAAGGTTATCTTTATGAAGCAGAGGAATTAATTGATGAGTATCCAGAATTACGATTAAGACTTGTTAAAGGTGCTTATAAAGAAGATAATACGATTGCTTATCAAACTAAAGAAGATATAGACAAAAATTATATAAATATTATTGAAAAACGTTTGCTTAATGCAAAAAACTTTACGTCAATAGCAACACACGATGATAAAATCATTAATCATGTTAAACAATTTGCAAAAGATCATCATATTGAAAAAGATACTTTTGAATTTCAAATGTTGTATGGTTTTCGTAATGAATTAGCTGAAGAGATTGCTAGACAAGGATATCACTTTACCGTTTATGTACCATATGGCAATGACTGGTTTGGTTATTTCATGCGTCGACTTGCTGAGAGACCTCAAAACCTTGCCCTTGCCTACCAAGAATTTATTTCAACAGAAGCGCTTAAAAAAATTGGCTTAGTTGGCGGAATAACTTTAGGAACAATTACGCTAGTATCTGGTGTTACGAAACTATTTAAACATTAAAATGCAAAAGAGTGAAAGTCTTTTTGCTTGAGCCCCACCAGTATTGGAAAAAGCTTGATACAAAAATATTTTTAATTTAGTCATCGACTGTCAATAAAAAAAAGTCTGAGACACTTCACTCATAATGGCACTGAACCCAATGAGTGGGAATGATATAAAAACACTTTCGTTGAATTCATATTAAAATGAATCATGCGGAGGTGTTTTTTCTATGAAAAGAGTTTCTTATTCAGTAGAAACAAAGTATAAAACTGTTGAAATGAAAGCAGCAGGATTTTCAACAAAAGAAATTATGGAAGAATTAAATATTAGAAATAGAACACAAGTGGAAACTTGGTGGCGATGGTATCGAAATGGGGAAAGTTATAGATTT
>NZ_JBXWKZ010000018.1:0-44258 GCF_058191515.1 Staphylococcus sp. CoH_129_LAB_1
AAAAAGACAATTTCTATATTATTTCAATAGAAATTGTCTTTTTTCACTTATTCAGAAACTTTATGTCCCAGACTCTTTCTTTTTTAATTTATGGTTTTATATAGATACATTTTTTGCCAGGTGCATTAAAGCTACGTTCCATTCTTTCTTTTTTAATTTTTATCACTTGGAATCGATTTGGTATTACTGCTGGAACAATTATTTTTCTGAAAAAGTGACTCCATAAAGGGTCAATGTAATAATAATGTGTATCATCGTACCCAATAAGTAAAGTCACATGGATGTTAGAAACCAGTTGACGCGTATGGTTATCAAATTTAAATGTTCTACGTGAGGGCTTTTGACCTAAATTCGTATGATATATAATGACGGGTTGTCCTTGATCAATCACGGTTTCTAATTCTGTTAAATCAGTTCCAGTACCATCTATGATTCGAGAATCAATAGTTTGTAAATAGGGAGCATAAGCAGTCGGGAAAATGGTTTGATGATGACCAAATTTAACAAGTAAGTGATGGCCGACGTAGCCTTTATAGGGGTTATTTGGATGAGTAGGCCAATGTTTCATAATTTCAGTAGCTTTAATGTCATGATGATTATATTGTAATAACATAGCTGCAGAAACACCCTCACAACCCATAACCATGGGGATTGGAAATAGTTGACTTTTAGGCGTAACAGATAATTTTTTTTGGTTCATTAACGTTCTCCTTTATGTCTAAATAGCCTCGTTTTAAAGTAAACTTATTATATACCTAGATGGCTATTTCGTATATGAATATGAATTACTTATCTAAAGGTGAAAGATAATTACATTTATAATGATTAGAAGTAGGACAGAATTCAGTTTGAACTCGTTGTCCTACTAAATAATATATTATTAGATATGTTGATATTTTTTAAAATATAAAAATTGAAGTAAAACGATGAGAATTGTTGTGATAACAATCACTGTGATATAAGGCATTACATTATATTGTCCTTTAAGGCCAACTAAAGGAGAAACTAAGCCACCAAGAATAAATTGGAATAAACCTAGTAAACTAGAAGCATTTCCACTTCCGCCAGTACGTTCCTCCATAGCCATTGAAAATCCTAAAGGTCCAATTGAAGTCACGGGACAGACATTTAAAAAGAAAGCGGCTAATAGAAGCCATAATGGTCCATGCATGATGAGAGTGAATACAATTAGTAGTACGCCAACAAGTTGAATGATAGTTAAATAAATTAAAATTTTAAAACGATGTATACGTTCAACAAGCAAAGTAACGATTTGACTCACAACGATGAGTCCAATACCATTGATTGCAATCATCACACTAAATTGTTGAGGTGTCATATGATATATTTTTTGAGTGATAAATGGAGAAGCAGATGAAAAACTAAATAACATGACATAAGTTAGTCCTTGCAAAAGCATTGGAATAATAAACCTTGGTCGTTTAAGTAAATGTCCAAAGTCAGAAAAGATATGTTTAAAGTTGGTAGTAGCGTGTTCAGAATGGTGTGTGGTAGGCATGTTGAACATAACACCACATAACATTGCCATGCTAATCATTGTCAGAATAATAAAAATAAATCTCCATGAACCAATTGAGAGCGATAAACCTCCAAGTAACGGCATTAAAATAGTTACTATACCATTTACAACCATTAGAGAGGCAAGAAATTTAGCTAGAGTATTTCCTTGGTAATAATCTCCTGCGAAAGCTTTAGCAATAACAATAATACCTCCGGCAGTTAATCCTTGTACTAAACGAATAAATAAAAAGATAGGAAATGTTGTAATAAATATTGCACTAAATGAAGATAAAAGGAATATACTAAGAATCATTAGAGCAATTTTTTTTCGTCCGTATATATCTGACAGAGGTCCGAATATAAATTGTCCAAGCGCTAAACCTATCATTGCAAACGATAGAGTAAGCTGTATGGTTGACGTTGATGTATTAAATTGTTGTTGAACTGCTGGTAAAGCAGGTAAATACATATCTATAATTATTGGACCAAATGCCGTCATTGTACCTAAAACGATGAGTAATAGAATCGGCAATTTAGTATGTGTTGAGTTATGCATAGTTGTACTCCTTGAAAAGATTTGCAATGTACATTATATAGGTTTTTGAGAAAATTTGTAATTTTATATAAAAAAAGCTCTAAAAAGATTGATTTAATCATTCTTTTTAAAGCTAAAATTCATCAGAATAAAGTAAGAACATTAATTATCATTACCAAGAATACTGTTCAATTTTTTCTTGATGTCATCTACTTTATTGTTGACATCATCTAATAAGGCATTCACCTTGTTTTCATTAGCGTTGTTTTGTTGTGCATTATTTGCTTCTTTTAGTTTATTCACTTGATCTTGATAAAATTGAGTTAATTTAGCATCTTCTTTAGTAACTTCATTGTTTTTTAATTTATCAATTTGAGATTGAATTTGTCTAAGACGTGATTCAGTGTCAATTTTATCTTTAATATCATTTTTCGCATCTTCAACTTGTTTTTTTATATTATCGCTTTGATTTTGAACTTCTTGTTGATAATTTTTAGATACATCATTTGTTGCATTGTAAGTGTGTTCTTTATTTGCAGATTCATTTTTATGATCAATGAAAGATTTAGTCGCAAAAATTCCAATGATTAAAAGAAGAATTGCAATAATAGCGATTAACCATCGTTTTGATTTTTTATTTTTTTCATTCTCTTCTTCAAGTAATTGTTCGCGTCTAAAATCACGATCATTATAGTATCGGTTAGCATTTTCGTCATAATCGCGCTGATTTTGACGATGATACTCTTGACGAGGCTCATTTCTTCCGTAATTTTCTTCATTTTGCCGTCTCTGTTGATGTTGTTGATATTCGCGACTTCTTTGATTGCGTTGTTGATATTGTTTATCATATTGATATGAATCTTTGTATTTTTCTGTACGTTTCATAGATTTCACCTCTTTTTAATCGTTTAACTTAATTAATCGAGCTATATTTTCGGCTGTTTGTGTTAAGAACCGTTCTCCATTCGCTAATAAATATGGAAGTTCTGATGGTGTTTCTATAATACTAAATACACTATCTATTCCATGTTGATATACAACTTGATAATTTTCCCCTAAACTACCACATATCGCAATAACAGGTAAGTCGAATTGTTTAGATGCTTTTGCTACTCCGATAGGCGTTTTACCATAAATCGTTTGTGCATCTATTTTTCCTTCTCCTGTAATAATTAAGTCAGCATCTCTGATTCTTTTAAGACAATATCGATACCGTTAGATAATGAAGCATTGAAAAAAGCAATAATACCAGCTCCTAATCCACCAGCAGCTCCAGCACCAGGTATATCTTTAACGCTAATATTACATGCTTTCTCTATCATATCATGATAATTTGTGAGTGCGGAATCCAACTTTGGTATCATCTTTTCAGTTGCTCCTTTTTGAGGCCCATAAATATATGTTGCACCGTTGTGACCTAATAATGGATTTGTAACATCACATGCAACTTCAAAGGTAACATCGTTTAATCTATGATCTAAATTTGATGCATCTATATGGTTCAGATGAGCAAGAGCACCACCACCAAGTTCAATTTCTTCATTGTTAGAATTTAGAAATTTAACGCCAAGAGCGGTCAGCATACCACTGCCACCATCATTTGTTGCGCTCCCCCCTATACCTAATATAATTTTAGTCACATTATGGTTTAGAGCGTCTTTAATTAATTCGCCAACGCCAAATGTTGTGGTAATTAAAGGGTTGCGCTCATCTGTACGAATTAAATCTAGTCCTGAAGCAGCCGCCATTTCAATAATAGCCACACGATTATCTTTAGAGCGAGCATAAGATGCAGTAATTTCTCTAAATAATGGATCATGTACTTTAACGGTATAAGCTGTTGCATCTAATGCTTCTACTAAAGCCTCAGTAGTACCTTCGCCACCATCTGCCATAGGAATAACATCTGTTTTAAGCGCATTACCGAAAATATTTTTAAATCCAAGTTCTATAGCTAATCCAGCTTGTTTAGCAGACATACTCTCTTTAAATGAATCCGGCGCAATTACAATTTTGTTTATATTCAACGAGATCACTTCCGATTAAAATTATAAATAAAAAACTAAGTTAAAATGATTTAATGTTTAAAATATAAAAAAAGTATATAATGGAATTTAATTAAATAGAATTGATTAAACACTATAATTTAACATTATTGTAGTGGAGGAGTAGTGTAAATGTCTAACTTTAAACAACACGAATTTTACATCTGGGTTATAGGTTTATTATTATTTTACGGTTACTTAGGTTTAATCATTCCCTTACATGGAATCGATTGGTTTTTTGGAAGTCATCAAGGCATAAGTGTTTTTTATAATCATTTTGATAATTTGAATGGACGTTATATTAGTAATTTAATCGAACTTGTAGCTGTGCGATCAGTGATATTACGTATGATTATGTATTCAGTAGTAGCAGTAAGTATTATTTTATTAATACTCAAATTGATACGTCAGACGTTTTCAATTCATTATCTAATGCTTGTTACTATTTTATTACTTATTATACCTAATTCAGTTTTTTCAGAGAGTTATGGAAGCTTTGGCTACTTTTTTAGTTACGTTTTTGGAATGATATGTGTACTCTATAATTTTTATTTTATAAGTAAAATTTTATTTATAAAAGATAAACTAAAAATGTACGAGGTTATTTTATTTTGGATAAGTTGTGTTAGTGGTCAATTATTTGCCGAATCATTAACTTTTTTTGCTAATTTATCTTTACTTACGACATTGATTGCTTATTTTATTTTAAAACGTAAAATTAATTTTAATTTATTAATAGGGTTCCTATTATCATTATGTGGTACATTAATAATGTTGCTTAACCAGACGTATATTAATTATTTGAGTGATATACAAGCAATGAGAACACATATTGATGACTTAGGTTATTTTCATAAATTAAGAGTTACAATTTTAAATAATCTTCCACGCTATATGTTTTTTAATAATATTGTCATAGTGTCTATGATTGCAATTATTATGATGAGTTTACTTATAAAAAATACTCGCTTTCAAACATATCCTAAAATTAGACAAATCATATTAATGATTGGTATTCTCGCGTTACCTATATATAAGATATTTATTTTTGAACCGTTTAATTTTAATCAAACAACATTGATTACAAGTTATGGTCTTATTAATTTCTTGTTATGTTTTAGCTTTTTTGTAAGTATAAGTATTTCTAGTTTTATTATTGTTACAGATAACTACTATCGTATTATTTTAATAGCTGCATTTATTTCTATCATTTTAAGTGCGATACCTATCTTTTTTATCTCAGAGGTGACGTCTCAACAATTTCTTATTGTATATGTAATGTGGTGTGTAATATTCATCGTGTTAGATACTGAATTACATATTTTAAAACAAAGCTATGATAATATTCTTAAAATTTGTGTAGGATTTTTATTATTTTTATTTATTGCTATTTTTACGGATGTGCATTTTAAGTATGAAACCAGATTAAATAATATTCAAACTCAAGTCCATCATCATAAAAATGAAATTGTTGTAAAACATTTGCCATTTGAGACATATTTTTATGAAATGACGCCAACTGAAGAAATCGCAATAGAAAATTTCAAAGAGTACTATCAAATTTCGAATAATAAAAAACTTAAAATATTGCCGTTTGATATTAATGTAATAGAAGACAGAGGAGATTAACTATGAAGTTAAAACAAACGCACTATGAAATTATCAAATTTATCATAGTGGGTGGGATTAATACACTTGACTATTATTTAGTGTATCTCATTTTATTAAAATTATTACACGTCCATTATATGGTGAGTCATATTATTGGATTTATAGTAAGTTTTATTATTTCTTATTATTTAAATTGTTATTTCGTTTATAGAGTTAAGCCAACCCTTAAGAAATTTTTAAGTTTTCCATTAACACAAGTAGTAAATATGGGGATGCAATCTTTGTTTTTATATATATTTGTAAGATGGTTTCATTTCCCTTCGGAAATTGCACCATTTGTAGGACTGATTGTGACAATTCCAATAACATTTATACTTTCTAAGTGGATTTTAAAAGACTAAAATGAATACAATCTAAGATGAGCTATGAAGAACTTGATGATGCTAGATGACTTCATAGCTCTTTTTATAATTATAAAAAGAAGTGAAATGTGACTTGATTTTTACATCACTGAATTAGGTTAGACTAAAAAAATAATTAGCTTAATTTTATAAAAATGATAGAAATAAAAAAATATTGTAATTCAATTTTTGATAGTACATACTATTAATACTAAGTATTTAAGGTGGTTAACAGACAATGGGCCAAAGCGACAATCTTAAATTGGCACAAAGAGGCGCTTATTTAAGTTTAGTGGTTTACATTATTTTATCTATTGCTAAATATATAACTGGGTATGTATACGATTCAGCAGCTGTAAGAGCAGATGCATTGAACAATATGACTGATATTGTTGTATCTATCGCTGTTATTGTTGGATTAAAGATTTCAATAAAACCTGCAGATAAAAATCATCCGTATGGTCATTTGAAGTCTGAAAACATTTCAACACTTCTTGTGTCATTCATTATTATGTTTGTAGGTATACAAGTAGTGATTGAAAATGCACCTCGAATTTTGACAAATGAGCAGCATATTCCAAGTTTTATTACGATTATTATTAGTATAATTAGTGGTGTCATAATGATTGGCGTTTATGCTATTAATCATAGGCTCGCTAAGAAAACAAATAGCAGTTCGTTAGATTCGGCATCAAAAGATAATTTATCTGATGGTTTGGTCAGTATGGGTACGGCTATTGGATTATTATTTACACAATTTGGTCTACCTATTATTGATGTTATCCTTGCCACTGTATTAGGTTTTTTAATTATATATACTGGCTTTGGAATATTTAAAGACTCTATTTTTGCATTGAGTGATGGATTTAAGGAACAAGATTTAGAAGAATATCGAAGTCTTGTTCAAGAAGTTACAGATGTAAGAGAAGTAAAGAATGTAAAAGGACGTTATCACGGCAGTAGCATTTTTTTAGATGTAACGATTGTAGTTGATGCAAATTTATCATTACAAGAAGCGCATGATATTTGCGACAGAGTAGAAACACATTTGCATAATAATGGAATATCCTCTGTATATGTTCACCCAGAACCCAATACATTAGATGAGAAATAAAAAAAGAGCGAACTCCTGCTCTTTTTTTATTCGATTTACCACCAACCATTTGATTCTCTAAAACTTATCGCTGCTTCAATTGATCCATAACGTGCTTTTGCATATTGAATCATGCCTTTAGTTTGGGTTTCCACTGATCCATACCCCCATGATTGGTTAGTTTGGCCTAATCCATGGTATTGACCATTTGATGCATTAGGGTTACCGCCAGATTCAGGAAGTACAATTTTCTCCCACATTTTTTCTGTGCCTCCAGCAGCTAAGAAACGTTGATATACTGATTGTGTACTACTTGAAGTACTAAGAGTTGTCGTGTTTGAACTTGATGTATTTAAATTAGATGTATGACTTTGAGGATATTGGTATTGATGTTGTTGAGAAGGGGAAGGTGATACCTTTTCTGCGTGTGCCTGACCACTTTCTACTCCAGCGGCACCTAATGAGAGCATTGTCATTAATGCAAAGATTGATTTTTTCATGATAAAAAACTCCTTTGTGATTTGGATATTAATGTTCGAATTAAAACATTGCATCCCAATAAATCTAGATGTTGACTACGGTATGTTCACTATAACAGTTCATTTAATGACATAGGTTACTGTCATATCAAGAATAATTATCAAATATGAACACGAAGTAACAAATATCTCAACTTTTTATCATATATTCCAAATTAAATGATAAGTAGTCTTATTATGAAAAAAAGTGAAATAGTTCTATAATAATGATGTAAAGATAAATAGATATTAAATTAAATAATGAGGAAAGTATTTATAATTAAATCGTTATATTCATTAACTTTCTATTAATCTAAGGAGTGTTATATTATGCCAAAATTAATTTTATGTCGACATGGACAAAGTGAATGGAATGCGAAAAACTTATTTACCGGTTGGGAAGATGTTCAACTGTCAGAACAAGGAAGAAATGAAGCCATCACTTCAGGTAAAAAATTAAAAGAAAACAAAATTGAAATTGATGTTGCTTATACTTCTTTATTAACAAGAGCATTAGAAACAACTCAATATTTATTAGCTGAATCCGATCAAGAATGGATTCCCGTTCATAAAAGTTGGCGCCTGAACGAACGACACTACGGAAAATTACAAGGATTAAATAAAGATGATGCCCGTAAGGAATTTGGTGAAGAACAAGTTCATCAATGGAGACGTTCTTATGATGTATTACCGCCAGCACAAACTGAAGAACAACGTCAATCTTATTTAAACGATCGTCGCTATCGTCATTTAGATTATCGTATGATGCCTTACTCTGAAAGTTTAAAAACAACATTAGAGCGTGTAATTCCAATTTGGACTGATCATATTTCACAACATTTATTAGATGGGGATACTGTACTTGTAGCTGCACATGGTAACTCTATTCGAGCATTAATTAAATATTTAGAAGATGTATCAGATGAAGATATTATTGGTTATGAAATTAAAACTGGCGCACCGTTAATTTATGAATTAGATGATGATTTAAAAGTGACTAATCATTATTATTTATAAAAACGTGAGCAAGAATTTTTATTTATTGTAATATAGTAGATAGAATAAAAGGCTAAAGCATTAAAGAAGTGCTTTAGTCTTTTATTTATGTAGTGGAGTAAGATTGTTTATAAAAAATAGTGAATATCTTTAAAATAAGTTGTATTTAAAAATAGTTAAACTGTTTTAACTAACATCGATATTGCTTAATAATCTTTAATGCACGTTTACGAGTTTTAATATTAGGACTTTTTAAGTTACGACGTGCAGTTTGTAAATCTTGTTTCATAAATATTCCTCCTTTTTTAGAGTAAAGGAAAAGATGATTTATGTAGATAGTAATAATTACGATTTAAAAAACAGAATAAGGAGATGGTGACATGTCACATAGTAAAAAGTTAATTATGATTTTCACTATGCTATTAGGTGGCTTTTTTGGATTATTAAATGAAACATTGTTGACCACAGCATTACCGAGAATAATGAAAGACTTTCATATCGAATATTCTCAAGTACAATGGCTCACAACAGCCTTTTTACTTACAAATGGAGTAGTTATTCCATTATCTGCATTTATTATTCAACGTTATACAACAAGACAGGTATTCTTAACTGGCATTATTATATTCTTTCTAGGAACTTTACTAGGAGGATTTAGCCCAAATTTCACTACTTTATTAATTGCAAGAATTATCCAAGCATTAGGTTCTGGTATTATGATGCCACTAATGATGACGACTATATTAGATATATTTGAACCGCATGAACGTGGAAAATATATGGGGATGTTTGGATTAGTGATTGGTTTAGCACCAGCGATTGGACCTACATTATCTGGATATTTGGTTGAATACATTAATTGGAGAGCATTATTTTATGTTGTAGCTCCAATTTCAGCAGTGACCTTTATACTTGCTTTAATTTTCATTAAAAATGTTGGAGTAAAAGTAAAAGCGCCTATTGACATGCTATCTATTATTTTATCTATTATCGGATTCGGTGGCTTGTTATACGGAGTAAGTTCTATTTCTCAAAGAGGATGGAATGATTCAATCGTACTGAGCACTATTATTTTGGGCGTTATTTTTGTAGTTTTATTTATTTGGAGACAAGAAAAACTTGAAACTCCTCTACTCAGTTTTAAAGTATTTAAAAATAGTCAATTTACGGTTGGTATTGCTATTATGGCTGTAACAATGATTTCGATGATTGGATCTGAAACGGTATTACCGATGTTTGTACAAAATGTGTTGCAACGTACGCCTGTTGATTCTGGTTTGATATTGTTACCCGGGGCAATTGTAATGGCAATCATGTCTATCATATCTGGGCGTTTATATGAAACTTTCGGAGCGCGATTACTTTCAATGATAGGTATGCTTATTGTAACGATTACGACGTCCTATTTTGTAGTAATGGATGAGCATACGTCAACGATTGTTTTAGCAACTATTTATGTGATTCGTATGATAGGTATTGCTTTGGGGTTAATGCCTGTAATGACGCATACAATGAATCAACTAACTCCAGAATTAAATGCTCATGGATCTTCAATGACAAATACGATTCAACAAGTAGCGGGCTCTATTGGTACAGCTGGTTTAGTAACAATTTTAAGTGTAGCAAGTCAGCATTTTAAACCGACACTAAGTGATTATCAAGGAATGGATAAAACAGAGATGATGAAACACATTCAAACAGACGCAATGATACATGGTTATCATTCTGGCTTTTTATTTGCAGTGATGATCACAGTTGTTAGTTTATTATTAACTTTTTTACTTAAACGAAAAAAAGATTTAAATGAAGAAAGTCATTAACCTCATATCTAAACAGTCTATTTTATTTAATAGTTTAAATAGTTATTGACTATTCATAGTGATGAGATTAGAATTAATTTATTCTGACTAATTTAATAGGAATATGGAGGAGTTATTAATGAAAAGACTTTTATTTGTAGCTTTGACACTTATTTTTGTATTAGCCGCATGCGGTAATAGTGGTTCATCTGACAAAAATAGTGATTCAAAATCAAGTAGTAGTAATAGTGATAAAAAAACATTACGTGTAGGAACTGAAGGGACTTATGCACCTTTTACTTTCCACAACAAAAAAGATCAGTTAACTGGTTATGATATTGATGTAATTAAAGCTGTTGCGAAAGAAGAAGGATATAAACTTAAATTTAATGAAACATCTTGGGATTCAATGTTTGCTGGTTTAGATGCAAAACGTTTTGATGTCATTGCAAACCAAGTGGGTATTAATAAAGAAAGAAAAGAAAAATATAAATTCTCTAACCCTTACACTTATTCAAGTGGCGTCTTAGTTGTTCGTGATGATGAGCAGAATATTAAATCATTTGATGATGTTAAAGGTAAAAAATTAGCGCAAACATTTACTTCTAACTATGGAAAACTTGCTAAAGACAAAGGTGCTAACATCACTAAAGTAGATGGTTTCAACCAGTCTATCGATTTATTATTATCTAAACGTGTGGATGGTACTTTTAATGATAGCTTATCTTATTTAGATTATAAAAAACAAAAACCTAATGCTAAAATTAAAGCAATCAAAGGTGATGCAGAACAAAATAAATCAGCATTTGCATTCTCTAAAAGTGTCGATGATAAAGTTGTTTCTGATTTCAACGACGGTCTGAAAAAACTTAAAGAGAATGGTGAACTAGCAAAAATTGGTAAGAAATGGTTCGGTGAAAATGTTTCTGAGCCTAAATAGCCAACAACAACACGCATTAGATGCAGCAACTCAAGCATTTGGACCCATGTTGGAAGGTTTAGTGAAATATTCTATTCCAATTACAATTGTGACGTTTATTTTAGGTTTGATTATCGCTTTGTTTACGGCGTTAATGCGTATTTCGTCTAGTAAAGTATTAAGAGGAATTGCACGTGTATATGTATCTATTATTCGTGGCACACCAATGATTGTACAACTCTTTATTATCTTTTATGGTATTCCAGAACTTGGACGCCTAATTACTGGAAATGCGGACGAACAATGGACATTGTCTTCTGTTGTTTCAGCGATTATTGGATTGTCTTTAAATGTAGGTGCATATGCATCTGAAATTATCCGTGGTGGTATTATTTCTATTCCAAAAGGCCAGACAGAAGCGGCATACTCTATTGGAATGAATTATCGTCAAACTATTCAACGTATTATTTTATCTCAAGCAATTCGTGTTTCAGTCCCAGCTTTAGGTAACACATTCTTAGGATTAATTAAAGATACATCATTACTAGGATTTATCTTAGTAGCTGAAATGTTCCGTAAAGCGCAGGAAGTTGCTTCTACAACATACGAGTACTTTACAATTTATATTCTCGTAGCTGTGATGTATTGGGTTGTTTGTTTTATTATTTCAGTCATCCAAGGCTTCTATGAATCATATATTGAAAGAGGGTATAAGGCATGATTGAGTTATCCAATATTCATAAATCTTTTAATGATAAAGAAGTGATTAAAGGTATTGATTTGAATGTAAAAAAAGGTGAAGTCGTCACATTAATTGGTCGTTCCGGTTCGGGTAAGACTACATTATTGCGTATGATTAATGCGTTAGAGATTCCGACTGAAGGCAACGTTACTGTGAATGATAAAACGTATACTGCTAAAGATAAGAAATCTCAAATTGAAGTACGTAAACAATCAGGGATGGTATTCCAAAGTTATAATCTTTTTCCACATAAAACGGCTTTAGAAAATGTGATGGAAGGTTTAGTAACTGTAAAGAAAATGAGTAAATCAGAAGCTAGAAATAGAGCATTAGGTTTACTTGAAAAAGTAGGTTTGACACATGTTAAAGATCAACGTCCTCATGCACTCTCTGGAGGTCAACAACAACGTGTGGCGATTGCGAGAGCTTTAGCGATGAATCCTAAAGTGATGTTATTTGATGAACCTACATCTGCACTTGACCCTGAACTTGTAAATGATGTGTTGAAGGTTATTAAAGAATTAGCAAATGAAGGCATGACTATGGTGATAGTTACTCATGCAATGCGTTTTGCAAAAGAAGTATCTAATAAAGTTGTATTTATTCATGACGGTGAAATTGGTGAAGAAGGTTCTCCTGAAGAATTATTTAATCACCCTAAAACTGATGAATTAAGACGTTTTTTAAATGTAATTAATGAAAATTAAAAAAGAATCGTCGTTTGAGATGTTTCATCTTGAACGACGATTCTTTTTATTGAATAATGATGTCTTTCTTTATATAAATAGATTTTAGAAATGGTTATATTTTTAAACTGATAGTAAAACAGTAAGCTCAAATTGAAGTACTTTATTCTCATATTGATTAAATGTCATAATTTCAACGGTTAAACTACCAAATTGTTTTTTCAATTTTTTATCTAAAACTTTAACTTTTACATATAAGTTATCATTTGGATAGACAGGTTTAATAAAGGTTACATTATTTAAATGAGTCCCTGCTATGATGTCTTCTTCATATTTATTTTCTTCAATCCAAAGTTTAAAAGAAAGAGAAAGGGTATGCATGCCTGATGCTATAATCCCTTTATACATTCCTTGACCTGCTTTTTTCTTATCTAGATGCATATATTGCGGGTCAAATTGATGAGCAAACTCTAATATTTCTTTCTCAGTTATTTTGTAATGTTTACTAATGAATGTATCTCCTATAGAAAACATACTATATTTCATAGTTACATGCCTACCTTAAAGTATACGTATGATGCAATGATTATCTTCTATTTTTAATCCATTGTTGAGTATGATAAAGAACAGGTTTAATTGGCTTAATGAAATCACCAATATATTCATAAACACCAGCATTAAAGCCTTTTTTAAACTGTTGGACACCATAATCTTCAGCATTTTCACTAAAGTCTCCAGTAATACCATAGAAGTTGTAACGGTCAATGTTATGCTCTTTAGCAAATTTAATCATTTCCCATTGTAAACGATAGGCCCCCATATATTCATTATATTTTGGGTTAGAACCACTAGATAGATAATATACTTCATGTTCATTATAGATATATAACGCAGCTGCTAGATTTAATACTTCACCTTCTGCTGCAATTTTATCTTTTGTTTGGTTTATTTTACGTTCATTGCTATCAAATTGTTGTTGAAGTTGATTGCGTTTATTTTTGTTCTTTTTAGAGTTAGGACTTTCTTTTAAAGCTTCTTCAATTTCAGTAAGTTGTTTTGTTAAATCCTCATGTTTATGTTGTAGAGTAGACAAATAATCTTTTAAATCGATATAAGCTAATTTTAGCATGGCATGATCTTTATATGTTTTTTGCATTTCATAGAAATAAGGCTCATCTCTAAATTTAAATCCATGTTTTTCTTCAGCCATTTGGAACAGTTCAAAGAAAGTGTGTGTGTCTTCCATAGGTAATGTTTTAACTTTTACGCCCATTTCATACGTCTTTTTTATATTACGACGTGTTTGATAGTCCATTTCTTTTAGTAATTGATCCTCTGTTTTATCTTTAAGATCAAGGACGGATAACCAACGAATTTGACTCATTGTACTATAACCTACAGACCAGCCCTGATGTTTGTATCCTAAGTCTTCAAGGGTCTTAATTACAGCACGGTTATCATAACTTTCTAAGATTTCTCCATCTGCATTACGTAAATTTTCTAAAATATATGGATCAACTAATACAAATAAGCAATTTTGTTTTTTTAGATATTCTGTTAGTGATTTGAAAAAGAAGTGAACGAGTTTGATATTGCTATAATCCATGACTGGCCCACGATGAGTGTAAAAATATTTATAAAATTTTAGTGCACGTGCTTCTGTCATTAATGTTGCAGCAATAACTTTTCCATTATCATCTTTAACACCTACAACATGTACATCATGTTTCATTGCATTTCTATTTTCAAAATGTATTCGAGATTGTGTATAGTGAGAAAAATGTTCTGATGTGAATTTTTCAAATTCTTCAGGTGCTAAACTTACAAATTTCATGTTTATCTACTCCTCTGTGTTTTTAAGAATTCTAGACTATTTTATCAAATTAGTTACATTATTACACACATTTAGTTATTTAATTTACTAATACTTTAGTATTAGATAATAATTATTTTTTAATAAATATAATTATAAAACAGAAAATATAATATTTTTTAATAGTCTGATTTATATTGGAAAACCACTGTATGATAATCAGTATATGCATAGTATAATAGTAAGAGTTATATAAGGCTTGATTAGAAAATTAGGAGTGAATATGTTTGAAGAGATTGATTTTAATATTAAGTGTATGTGTCGTATTGCTAGCAAGCTGCGGTAATGATAAGTATGCTAATGAAATAGATAAAGCTGTAAAACTACAAGATAAAAAACAAGAACAACTTGCTAAAAATGAACAAGGTGATGTCGTAAAACATTTCGATAAAAAAGATGCCAATATTTATGTATATGAAAAAGGTAAATATGTAGTACTGGGTTATAAACCATTAAAAAATAATGATGAAATGCACTATTATACATATCAATTCAAAGGTCAAAAGGCATCATATGTAGAACATTTCGATACAAAACAATATATTAGTACACACGATTCAGATTACAAAGAAGAAAATCTTAATTAAGCTGAAATAAATTGAAGGAGCATATATGAAGAAAATAATTTTCCTTGGAGTAGCGATCATTTGTTTGATAGTGATTGTCGTCGCTTGCTCTCAAAATAAAAAAGAAAAAATGCCAGCTCATACTAAAAATGGGAAAATTTTAATTGTAGAATACGGAGATTACAAATGTCCTTATTGCAAAAAAGTCGAAGATAATGTAATGCCAACAATTAAAAAAGATTACATTGATACGAACAAAGTAGAATATCAGTTCATTAATGCCAGTTTTTTAGGTAAAGATTCACTAAAAGGTTCAAGAGCAGGAATTGCTGTTCAAGCAATCGCACCAAAAGAGTATTTGACCTTCCAAAAAAGCATGTATGATCGACAAAAAGATGAAAAAAAGCATTGGATTACTGAATCATTACTTGATAACGAAATCGATCAATTAGATATTTCTCAAAAGCAGAAAGACAAAATAAAAAAAGAATATAAAACAAAAAATAGTGATGCTTGGAAGGAAGCTGAAAAACAAAAGCAATTAACAAAAGACAATAATATAAAATCAGTTCCTGCCATTTTTATTAATGGTAAAAAAGTAGAAGACCCATATAAAATTAAAGAATGGAAAAAATATCTATAACATAATATAAAGAATCTAACTTAAAATGAATTAAATGTTAAGTTAGATTTTTTTATGTATTGGTGGATTTAATAAAACAAAAGTTCTATAAAAGAATCATTATTTTTATAAAAAAAGGGAATAAAGATAGAGAAGTCAGAACTAGCTTAGTCGAATCATTTTAACTAAGTCGTTTAACTTGAATTAAATGCTTTGTATATTTATTATACTAAGTACAATAAATATATTTCTAAAAGCGATTTATTATATTGTATTTTATTATTTCATTATTGGAGGTAAAACAATGGCTAACTTTAATTTAGATCCAGTGCATTCTGGCGTGAATTTCTCAATACAACACCTTGTAATTAGTAATGTAAAAGGACGTTTTAATGATTTCACAGCAGATATTACAGGTGACTTTCATGATTTAAGTTCTTTAAAAGGGACTTTCACTGTTCAAGCGAATTCTATAGATACTAAAGTCGAAGATCGTGATAATCATCTTAAAAGTGAAGATTTCTTAAACGTTGAACAATATCCTGAAATTAAATTTGAAATTATTAGTGTTGATGACCATTCAGTTACTGGTAATTTAACAATGAAAGGCCAAACACAAGAAGAAACATTTAATTTAGACTATAAAGGGATAAGTTTAAATCCACTTAATAATAAAAATACAGCTGGTTTAGTTATTACTGGTGAACTTGATCGTGAAAAATATGGTGTTACATTTAACCAACCATTAGAAACTGGTGGTTTCTTATTAGGCAAAACATTAAATGTGGAATTCGATTTAGAATTTCCTATTGAAGAATAATAAAGTTAAAAAACAGGCAAAGTTCTAACTTTGCCTGTTTTTTTACTGTCTTAAAATATAATAGTTGCTAAACTATAGGAATTACTATTTTAAAAATTAGGAGAGATAACGATGTCAATTGAAGTAAAGGAAAATAAAATTATTTTTAGTAGAACATTTAAAGCATCTATAAATGATGTGTTTGATGCATACACAAATCCATCATTATTTGAACAATGGTTTCATCCTCAAGGTGCAAAGACAAAAGTTTATCGTTTTAATGTAAAAGAAGGTGGAGAGGCATTCTTTGCGATAGAAACACCAGAACAGACAAGCTACACGCTAACTGAATATCAAAAAGTGGATCGTCCGAACTATCTCGAATATCTTGACTACTTTGCTACACCTGAAGGACAAAAAGATACACGTCTACCTGGTATGCATATTTCTATCAATTTTAAATCGGACAATAAGCAAACGACTACTGTTACATCTACTTCAATGTTTCCAACTAAAGAAGCAGCCCAACAAGCAGTAGATATGGGAGTAGAAGTAGGTATGAATTCTACATTAGATCAATTAGAAAAATTACTAAATGAATAAATCGTCACGAGGTCGTCAAATTTAAATTGAATTTTTAAGTTATAATAATGTTGAAAAGAGGATGATATAGTTATGAAAGAAAGATATTTAAAAGTGCTTGGATTGTTTTCAATCAGTACTTTAATTCCAACATTATTAATTAATTCAAAGTGTTTAAATAATGGCGTTATGAAGTATGTTTTAAGAACTGCATTAGGCTATGGTATTTTTGCTTCAGGCTTACGTTATTTTTCAAAATTAAAAAAAGCACATTAATATTATGATAAGAACAAGATATGGGAAATAACCATTCATATCTTGTTCTTTTTTAATTTCCTCTATTCAGAGCGCACTTCACTATATATAATATAAAATTATAAATATATTGAAGAGAGGGAATATGGAAGTGACGCACAAAACTATTGAAGATACGTATGCTACAAAAGACAATATTAAAGCAGCTGTAGGACAAGTTCGAATGAAAGAAGTTATGGCAACTCAAACCCCTGGTCGATATTTATTAAAGTCAATGATGTCAGGATTTTTACTAGCTATAGTTACAGTATTTATGTTAGCAATCAAAACACAGTTTGCAGGAACGAATGAAGGACTTGTTAATTTATTAGGAGCGATGTCTTTTAGTTTAGCCTTAGTTCTCATTGTTTTAACTCATTCAGAATTACTTACTAGTAATTTTATGTATTTAACTGTTGGATGGTATTACAAAGTAATTGCAGTTAAAAAAATGTTATATATATTCTTATTTTGCTTTATTGGAAACATTATAGGTGGATTCATTCTATTCTTATTAATGAAGGGGACACATGTGATGACACCTGAAATGGTTGCAAGTTTAAGTAAAACAGTACATTTAAAAACGGTAGAATCAACTTGGTTAAGCATTCTTATCAAAGGTGTATTCTGTAACTTTTTTATTAATATAGGTATTTATGTATCAATGCTTTTTAAAGAAGGTTTAACACGTGCATTTTTCATTGCTGTTGGTGTTGTAGTATTTGTATTTATGGGGTATGAACACGTAGTATTTAATGCTGGGTTATATGCAGGAATGATTTTCTATAATAGTGATGCATTATCTTGGATAGATGTGCTGAAAAATATTGTATTTGCTTTTATAGGTAACTATATTGGTGGGGGTATTTTTGTAGGATTGGTATACGCTTATCTAAATGGAAGACGCAATGATATTATTGAATAAAAAAGCAAAAGACTGGAATATCATAAAGATGTTTCAGTTTTTTATATGAAAAGTAGTTGACTTAATATTCAGAAAATCTTATCATTTTAATCAACATTAACGTAGCAAGGGGGAAATAATGTGGTTGCCAATATTTTAGTAGCTCATGGAATGAGAAAAGGAAATCAAAATAAAGCACTCGGTGAATTTATAGATAGTTTATTAAAAGATGAAACTTACACTTATGAGCTTGCCTTTATTGAAAGTGAAGAAAAAAGCGTTGAAAATACAATTAAGCGTTTAATAGAAAAAGGAGAAACACAATTTAAAGTTGTCCCTTTACTTATATTTTCAGCCATGCATTACATCGTAGATATTCCAGAAATGTTAAAAAATATTAAGCAAGTATATCCTAATATATCATATGAAATTAGTGCACCTTTAGGTACGCATCCCTATATGGTAGATTTAGTTGAACAACGTATTAATGACGTTGATATGAAAGAAGATTCAAATGTAGCAGTTGTATTGATTGCACATGGTAGCTTTTCATATACTAAAGCACATGATGAATTAAAAGAATTTAGTACTAAGTTAAAGCAAGATAAGCCTATTTATTGTCGTACATTATATGGAGATATTACGTTTAAAAACGATTTAGACCAACTTTCAAAACAATATCGTTATCTTATTGTAGTTCCGATGTTTTTATATGATGGACGTTTAGTTAATAAAGTTAAAGGTCTTATTTCCAAAATGGATATACAAAATGAACTCCACATTACACCTTCAATTAATTTTGATCCTATTTTAAAAACCATCATTCGAGAACGATTAAAAGAATTAATAGTATAGTAAATATTTCTTAGAGTGTTTATAAAAAAATGTGTACAAAAATAGATTTATATTAGTTTTTTAGAATATTTAAAATTTATTTTACTAACTGTTTTTGGAATACTTGCTATTATTACAGTAGATTATCTTTGTAAAACAGAATATGCAAATTATAGTAACAAAACCCTTGAGCCAATCATGTGACTCAAGGGCTTGCTATTATATTGTATCGTTATTCAACTGTAATTGTAGTACCTTCGTCTTCTTCAGTGATATTCTTAGGTAAAATCACCACTAAAACACCATCTTCATAGCTTGCTTTGATTTGATCTTTGTTAATATCTTCGAACTCAAAACGTCTTACTAATTCTCCACTTGAGCGTTCATTTAATTGAACACTACCAGTTTGTTCAGATACTTGTTTAATTACTTTAATCGTTAAAGTAGCGTGTTCATACTTAAGATGAATGTCTTGTTTCTTTACACCGGGCAACTCGGCTTCTAATATATATTGATTTTTTTGACTGTAAATATTTGTGGGAAAACTTTTATTTGAAAATTGATTAAAAACTTGTTCACCTAAATCACGAAATAAATCTCTTGGATTATTTTTAAAAATGGCTTGATCAAAAAATTCTCTATTATTCATATATACTCTCCTTTTCAGAGTGATAAGTCATAAAATAAAATGAAATTTTACAATATCATTATATAAATAGAGAAACTTTACGTAAAGTAAAAGCATTTTGAAAAAATAAAAAGTAAAAATGAGGAAAAACATGACAAAGGCGTCGAATATTATGTATAAGTGAATTAAAAAAGAAAGAAGGTACATTAATTATTTAGCATTTGTCATGTTTCATAACTATTCAGTCTCAGGACCGAAATTTGTTGAAATAATATGTCTTAAGCTTTTAGAAAGATTATCCGCATCATCATCAGAAATTTCAAAATCATTAAAAACTTGTTCAGAAATTTTTTCCAGTACAGGTTTAATTTCTTTACCATGTTGAGTTAATGAAATTTGTAAATTACGCTCATCTTCTTTTTCGCGCATACGCTGTACGTAGCCTTTTTTCTCTAACTTTTTCAAGAGAGGTGTTAAAGTTCCAGAATCTAAGAAGATACGCTGACCAAGGGATTTGATATTTATTTTTTCATCATTTTCAATAGCCATAAGAACCATAAAACTTGTGTATGTTAAATCTTGATCTTTTAAATAGTGAGTATATTTTTTTATCACTTCTTTTGAAGTAACATAAAGTAAAAAACATAATTGTTTACTTAGGTAACTGCCCTTTACATACATATTTTACCCCTCCTCAACTTATTTAAAGATATTATGAACACTACCTATTGTCAAGGTCATTACCAACGTATTATATAAGTTTTTTAATAAATTTAAAAATAAATTTAAGTAAGACTACATATAAGTTTTGAATGTTGATTTATTATAAATGATAAATTAAATTATTAGTAGATTTTGTTACAAAAAAGATGTATCACTTTAAAAAAGTTATTATTTCAGTCATAATTATTTAAATGATAAAAGAAGCGATTTTATTGAGTAAGATGATGAAGGAGTGCTCTGATGAGTAAGAAGCAAAAAATTATTAGAATTATTATTATATTAGCTATTTCTCTTGTATTAGCTATTGCGTTCTTCTTTGGAACGAAAGCGTATCAAGGGCATAAAAATGTGCAGCTTGTTGATAATTATATAGAACAAAAACATTTGAAAGATAAATTTAAATCAGAAAAGACATTATATAGTGCTAAAAGAGGCGTCTATTATAAACAAGTAGTGTTTAAAGACGAACCTAATTTAACATATATCATTCAACCAATCGGTACACGTAAAGGCATTTTTGTTGAGGGATTTGATACGGAAACTAAAAAAAGTATTAAAGGTGCAAAACATAACTACTTTAATCAAAACTTCAAACCTTAATGTATGTGAAGAAACATAGTTATAAATAGATGAATTAAAGTTGTGGACACGGCTATAAAAATAATAAATGATAGACTAGAAATGATAATTTAATGAAGTTTCTAGTCGTTTTTTCATTTTATAGTGATTAGTAATTGAATACGTCTTTGTTAAATTTGATAAATATTTTATAAGCAGAGTTAAAAAAGTGAGGGCTTAGACTATGATAGTAAATGTTATAAGTTGGATATTTACTTTTATCATATTAGTTATTATAGGATCTTTAATTAGTAAAATTAAAAATAGGTATAAAAAATAATATCTATATTCTTTGATACTATAAATGTAGTAGTTATATTAAGACTGTATAAAAAGAATAGAGTAAAAGAATCTTTACTACATCTCAACGACAGAGAGGCTAACCCGCATGGATTAGTCTTTTTTATGCGAAAGTTTCATATTTCATTTAACTAAATGAAATATGTACATTATTTAATAGTTTGAAAAATATATACCCCAATTTTGAATAATTTGATATAATTAAGCGATGTCAGATGAAGGGGGTTTCAACGTGACTCTGTTCAAGAGAAAAGTTAGCCTGCCGATGCAAGTGTTAATTGCATTAGTGTTAGGTGTAGTTATTGGTTTATTATTATTTGGTCAAACAGGTGTTGCTAATTATATTAAACCTTTCGGTGACGTTTTCTTAAATTTAATTAAAATGATCATCATTCCAATTGTATTCTGTTCACTTGCTTTATCTATTTCGAATTTAGGGGATTCGAAGAAAATAGGAAGTTATGGATGGAAATCAATTCTATATTTTGAAATTATTACAACTATCGCTATTGGTTTAGGTTTAATAATTGGTAATATTTTTAAACCAGGTGTGGGGCTAGATCCTGCTAAATTACCAAAAGGCGACATTACTAAATATCAATCAACTGCGTCTGCCGCGGAACAATCTACATACGGTAATCATTTTATTGATACAATTGTAAATATTGTACCAACTAATATTTTTGAAGCTTTAACTAAAGGTGAGTTATTACCCATTATCTTCTTTGCAATATTCTTTGGTTTAGGATTAGCCGCAATTGGAGATAAAGCTGAACCAGTTAAAGGATTTTTAAATGGTACATTAGAAGCCGTATTTTGGATGATTAATAAAATCTTAAAATTAGCACCAATTGGTGTATTTGCATTTATTTGTACAACAGTAATGACATTTGGTGCTTCAGCTTTAATTCCACTAGCAAAACTTGTACTTGTTGTCGTGTTTGCAATGATTTTCTTCATTATTGTCGTTTTAGGTATTGTAGCGAGAATTTGTGGCATTAGTATTTTCTCAATTATTAAAATACTTAAAGATGAATTATTACTTGCGTTTTCTACTTCTAGTTCGGAAGCAGTATTACCGGTAATGATGAGCAAAATGGAAAAATTTGGTGCACCAAAAGAAGTCACTTCTTTTGTTATACCTATTGGTTATTCATTTAATTTAGACGGATCAGCGTTATATCAATCGATAGCTGCATTATTTGTTGCACAAATGTATGGTATTCACTTATCATTATCTGAGCAAATTATTTTAATGATAACATTAATGGTTGCTTCAAAAGGTATGGCAGGTGTACCTGGAGTCTCTATCGTAGTGTTATTGACCACATTAGGAGCAATGGGTTTACCAGCTCAAGGTCTTGCGTTAATTATCGGTGTAGATCGCTTATTAGATATGGTTCGTACATGCGTAAACGTTGTCGGTAATGCATTGTCTACAGTAGTTATCTCTAAATGGGAACGTGTCTACGATAAAGAAAAAGGAAAGAAATATCTAGAATCAATTTAAAAAATAAATCTGACATTTTTAGCGTCGCTTACATAAGCGATGCTTTTTTAGTTAGAAAAAAGAAAGCGAGATAGCATATTCGAAATGAATATGATCTCGCTCTCTATACTTATTGACTATTAAAATACTACATGCCTTTCATATCATGCATCTCATGAATTTTCATCATGAGTCCATGTGGTACATCATCGTGACTTACTTTAGACACTCTAGAAAATGAATTTGAGCCTTTTTCTTTTACTAAAAATACAAAATCACCTTTTGTTACTTTTACTTCAGTGTCAGATGGTAATTTAACATTTTTTTCTACTTTTTCTGTTTGCTCATTTACCATTTTATCGATAGTGTGACTATCTTTCATATAACCATAGTATGTTTCTTTTTGATGACCATTTAGCATTACAATAATTAAGATAATGCTAACGATTAACATAATTGCAATTAAAGCAATCCCTAATCCCAAACCTTTTCTATTCTTCATTAAGATTCTCCTCAAATATGTTAATTTATTTATACAAAAAATAGAATTAAATTGCAATAAAAATTTTGTGAAAATCAATTGTACTTTAAGTTGCACAAATGACGTAGGAATAATTAAAAAGAGTAGGACAGAATTTATCATAATGTCTGTCCTACTCCATTATTAAAACGTAACACTAAAGTTCAATAGTTACTGGTGTATCAATATCATCATCATTCATTAAAGTGATAGTTTTTGGATTTACTTTTAACACACATAAATTAGGATCTTCTTTTGAATCGAAGAATGTTTTATCTTGTGTTTCCCATAACCAATCAATGACTTTCTGATCTTCCACAATTTCAATATTTGCTTCTATTTCAACAAAACTATTATTTGTTGTTTCATTATATCCTAGTAAAATATATGCTTCTGAATTACTTTGAATTTCTTTTACTTTAGAGCTTTTGTTGCTTGTTTTTGTATATAAATGTAATCCATCATTATAGAAAACCATATATCTACTGTTAGGTTTATTATTATATGAAGTTGATAATACGCCAACTTTAGAAGTGTTTAAAACTTTTTCAATTGCTTGAGTCGCTTGTTGTTTATCCAAACTAATCATCTCCTTACCATGTCTATATCCAGTAATCAATAGAGTTAAACTTCAATACTTTAATTAAACAGATTTAATGTAAATATACTTAACTTCATCATGATGCAATGTCATGCTAAATGGAGAATTCTTTTTTTTCTGTATAAATAACTCTGCTTTAGGTTGATTGCATCTATCTAATTTATGTATAATACTTTTTTCAATGTATACAGGCAAATTATCTTGAGACATTAATTGATGAATCGTACCATGTTCTTTATTTAATGTATTTACGATGATTAAACTATTTTCATTTAATTCATTTAGTATTTGATAATATTGTTTACTGTCAGACAAGTAGCGATCGTTAATTTTATTAAATAAGATAAAATGGTAATCTCCATCTTTTTGACTTATTAAATAATTATTTGAAATATAGATAGGAACATCGATAAATGCCGAAATGAATTGGTAAAGATGCATAATTGGTAGTAAACTCCCGTGTCGATTAAATAAGGCAATAAACATCGGATTTTCCTCAAAAAGGTGATAACAAATACCGCCTCCATATTTTAATAGCGCCGTTAAATGGCAAACTAAATCTGCGAGTTGAAGTGGATGTCTACCATCATTTGTATACTTAAAGCAACGTAATGATAAACTACTATAGACAAATTGAGTAGAAGGTATATTAGAATTCTCTACAAAATGAACATAGTTTTCGAAGTGGGTATTTGCATGAGTAAATCCGCGTTGGTATTCAATTAATATACTTTGCGTATCAATATTTTCAATGTCAATGAAATAGTAATCGAAATTAAGACGCTTCATCGTATCATAAACATCTTGTAATTTCTCGTATTGATGTAATAATCCTTCTACTAAAATTCCATATTTAATCGAACGATTCTTGTTTCTAAGTTTTAAATAGGATAGATGAATATCTTGAATAGTCATTGACTTGGTATCAAATACTAGCATAAATCGTGCACTTTTTTTATTCCACTTATAATCTTGATTATTTTGTAGAAAAGTCATGATTAAATTATAAAAAGTAGCGAACTCAGATTTATTTTTGATAACGATGGCTAAACTGATATGTTTCTCAAATAATTTTTCGAAGCAGCGATTGAGTAAATTTCCGTTAATTGAATGTTGATTCATGTCACTCATATCATTAATTAAAATAGCTGGTTTAGGTAAATAAGATAAATTGATATCATAATGATCATTAAAAACAAACTGGAATAATTCATTAATATTTTTAAAATGAATAAATGCCTTTGAAGATTGTGAATGTTGATGTGTTTCTAATTGTTTAAGATCAATGATAGTGGTTTCGGTAGAAAATTGTTCAGTTGTTTCAAACTGAGAGATTAATTCAAAATGTTTATACTCAATATCACTCTTCAATCGTATCACAGATATAGGATCAGAATGATTTAGTTGAGAACGAAATTGTTTAGGACTTAAATTAAGATAATTTTTAAATTGATTAGTAAAATTGGTATGGCTACTAAAACCAGCTTGTTCAGAAATCCTTGTAATAGAGTCATTCGTGCAAACGAGTAATTTAATAGCATGATTAATTTTTAAGCTCGTATAATAATCTTTAAAATTAATATTCAATATACGTACAAATAAATTTGAACAATAAGACTCAGAAATAAGTGCATGTGCTGCAATATCTTGTAGAGAAATATTAGAAGTAATGTGATTATGGATGAATGTAAGTACATTAGTTAAGATTTGTTGTTCAACAGGAATCTCTGGAATATACAAATGAGGATGTCTAATAACAGCTTCTTTATAAAATGTTTGTATAATTTTAGGAATGACTTTGTCATTGTAATGAGATGTGTTGTACATATGTTCTATATTATTTAAAATGATTGATTTAATAAAATGACTTGATTGCAAGAGATGTGCATCAAAGTGGCAATTAAAAAAAGAAGTGTCTTCAAGATAAAAGTAAGCCATTGGTATTTTTAGCTCAATCAGATTTCTACCCTTATCAATTTGATATAAATCACCTTGATTAATGATTGCAATGTGGTTTGATAATTGATATTGCTTTCCATTGATTGTCATTTCTAACTCATTAGTTAAAGAAAATAATATAAGAACATGATTAATGTTTCTCGTTGGCATAGAAGTAATATTTTCATGTATAAAAAGAGTGCTACTCATAAATAAATTTCCTCATCTTGTATAGTATTTGCGTGTGGGGGGATTTGGTTCAGTTTGAATAATAAAAGTTATTATATATGAAAATGAAAGAGAAATTAACATTTAAAAATAAAAAAATTTTACTTATTTTTAAAGGAAAACGTTTACAATTTTGTATGTGCACAATATTATTGTTTTTTTAAGAATGTCGCATGATACTATTGAAAATTTTTAATAGGTCAATGGAAGGAAAAGAATTGCATAATAAATATAGATTTCAAGGAATGAAATAAGTTATAGCAAAATTTCACTTGAAATGAAAGCATGACTAATTCTGTGCATACATCACGACACAACATCATTTGAATATATAGCATCATAAAAAATACACATATATTTTATGCAAGCAACATATGTTTTTAAATCACTTTTTATATGTATAACAAGAAACAACACCTTAGAGTATTAGCAACAGAGATAGCAATAGTTTATTATGAAACTAACGATTACAGTGATTTAAATAGAAGAAATGAACACCACTCCGTAGAATAAACAACTTAGAATAGAAGATGCATACAAATATAAAAGGTATTAACAGTAGCTAACTATTATATTTAGAATCATTATAACTCCCAAAATTTCTATTAATGTGTAACAGTTTTACATCATAACCTCTAAATATATTTTTACTTAATCAAAAATCACGAAAATATTCATAAATAAGAATGTCAGAATTAGTATGACTATAGAGCCTAGGACACAATAAGTTGTCTTAGGCATTTTTAATATGTTGAGAGTTGAACCATACTATTTCAATATTAGTGGAGCCAAGCAAAGAGATTTTCGTTGAGAAAGTCTATATCTAATATGTATTCGAGGGAGAAAGATAATTTTAACATGAGTAATATTCTAGTCTCTTTTTATGAATGTTATATATGAATTAGAATCAATGTATAGTATAAAACTTTAAAAAGAGATTGCTTTCCTTGTTGAAACCGGTTACAATGATAATATGAATATTAGAACCGGTTCCACATATAGGAGGTTAGTAGAATGAATAATAAGCAATCGGCTGAAAATATATTAGAAGCAATAGGTGGCGAAGAAAATCTAGATGCTATGGCGCATTGTGCTACGAGATTAAGATTAGTATTAAAGGATGAAAGTATTGTAGATGAAAAAAAGTTGGCTGAAATGGATGTTGTTAAAGGAACATTTTCTACAGGGGGTCAATATCAAATTATTATTGGTTCAGGAACAGTTAACAAGGTGTTTGCGGAACTTGAAAAAATTACAGGAAAAGAACCATCAACAACTGCTGATGTGAAAGATAAATCATCAAAGCATATGAATCCTTTACAACGTTTTGTTAAAATGTTGTCTGATATATTTGTTCCTATTATACCCGCTATTGTTGCTGGTGGATTGTTAATGGGAATTAATAACTTACTTACAGCACCAGATTTATTTTACACTCATAAATCATTTATCGATGTACATAGTCAATTTGCTGGATTAGCAGACATGATTAATATTTTTGCTAATGCGCCATTTACATTGTTGCCTATCTTAATTGGATTTAGTGCCGCAAAACGGTTTGGTGGTAATCCATTCTTAGGCGCAGCATTAGGTATGATTTTAGTACATCCTTCATTAATGAATGCTTATGATTTCCCTAAGGCAGTAGAAGCGGGTAAAGCTATACCACATTGGGATTTATTTGGATTACATATTAATCAAGTTGGATATCAGGGGCAAGTCTTACCCATGCTTGTAGCAACATATATCTTAGCATCGATTGAAAAAGGATTACGTAAAATCATTCCAACAGTTTTAGATAATTTGTTAACACCCTTACTTGCCATACTCAGTACTGCATTTTTAACTTTCTTATTTGTAGGGCCCATTACTAGACAACTAGGTTACTGGTTATCAGATGGTTTAACATGGTTATATGAATTCGGAGGGGCAATAGGTGGATTTATTTTTGGATTATTCTATGCTCCAATTGTCATTACAGGTATGCATCACAGCTTTATTGCAGTGGAAACCACTTTAATTGCTGATCAAGTAAAGACAGGTGGATCATTTATTTTCCCAATTGCTACTATGTCAAATGTCGCTCAAGGTGGGGCTGCACTTGCTGCTTTCTTAATTATAAAAAATAATAAGAAACTTAAAGGGGTAGCTTCAGCGGCAGGCATTTCTGCTCTACTAGGTATTACAGAACCAGCTCTATTTGGTGTAAACTTAAAGTTAAGATATCCATTTATTGGTGCAATTACAGGATCGGCGATAGGTTCTGCTTATATTGCATTCTTTAAAGTAAAGGCTATTGCTCTAGGAACGGCGGGTTTACCAGGATTTATTTCAATTAACCCTGCTCATGCGGGTTGGATACATTATTTTATCGGTATGTTTATTTCATTTATCATTGCAGTGATAGTTACTGTAGTATTATCACGAAGAAAAGCTTATAAAGCTACAGCCGAATAATCAATAAGGCTGGGACATAATTCCTAGCAAAATAGCCAGTAAATGAGTGTATTATAAATTCATTTACTGGTTCCTTATATATCAAGAATATAACATGACTCAACTTACTCTACTAATGGCACTCGATATAAGAAAACGAGCAACCCAACGAGTTGAAAATAATCAAAAATTTATAAAAAAGACAAGTTCTATATTATTTCAATAGAACTTGTCTTTTTTCACTTATCTAGCAACTTTATGTACCAGACTCATTGATTATTATAATTTTTGTTTGCGCCATAAGAAAATACTTACAATTGTTACTAATATTAAAGAAATTCCTACGATAATAAGCCAAGAAATATAACTCTTATCATCAATAGGTAATGGGACGTTCATTCCAAAGAAACTAAAAACAAGAGTTGGTAGTGTAAGTAATACCGTAAATAGCGTTAACGTCTTCATAATATTGTTCATTTCATTTGAAAGTAATGAAGAATACGATGTTGTGATACTTTCTAAGATACCTGTGTATAATTCAGTTGTTTCAATCGCTTGATTATTTTCAATGATTAAATCCTCTAATAAATCCTCATCTTCTTCAAAACGTTTGATGGCAGGTAACCGGAATAATTTTTTAATAATCGTATCATTCCCTTTTAATGCAGCTAAAAAGTAAACCAAACTTTTTTCTACTTCCATTAAACGATAGAGTTGTTTGTTTGTAATACTATTTTTTAAATCTCTTTCTATACGTATTCTTGATTTATTTAAAAGACGTAAATTTCTATTATAGTGATTTGAAATCGTAAGTAAAATATCTAGGGCAAAGCGACTATGGAATTTTAAATTGATGTCGTCTTGTCTAGAATAGTTTTCAAGAAATTCATTTTCAGTATCACAAATTGTGAAAATGACACCATTACCAATGACAATACCTAAAGGCATAGTTACAAACGATAAGACATGTCGATTTGTAGAACTTACGATTGGCAAGTCAACGATAATTAGAGAATAACCTGTATCTTCATCATACTCAATACGAGCGCTTTCATCAGCATCAAGAGGGTCACGAATAAAATCTTCAGGAAGATTAAATTGCTCAATTAATTGTTCTACTTCTTCTCTATCGGGTTCAACAACATTAATCCAGGATGCAGAATGATCTATATTTGTTTCGATTATTTCATTAGTAGTTGAATGTTTATATGCAGTCAACATAATTGATAGTTCCTTTCTAAATCATTATTTCACGTTATTAGTTTTTAAAGATTTATATTGATGTTCAACCATTATTCTAAGAGGACCATTATATATAATTTTAAAAATGTGATGTGTTAAATCTTCAACAGAAAGTCGATGGTCATCATTCACCCAAAATTTTATAATCGATATTGTAGCGCCAGCTACATAACTATGAAAGTATTTTTCTGGGATTCCCTCGATTTCATGATTAGTACTTATATATTTTTGCATATTTTTACCTATTAAGGAATAAATTTTTTCTTCTAGTTTCGATTTTTGATTTAATTGCAAGATTGTTTGATAAAATTTAATATTATCAGAAATGTGTTGTAACATATTCTTTAAAATAATATTGATAAAATTTTTATCAGTATCTTCAGGGTCTTTTCCCACAATATTATTTAAATGAGTTAAAAATGTCATTTGTGAAATAAATTCATCTTCCATATCCGATAATAATAAATATTTATCTTCATAATGTAAATAAATTGTACCTCTATTTATGTCTGCTTATGTCTGCACGATCCGCAATATCTTGAATTGTAATTTTTTCTAATTCTTTTTCGTTTAATAATTCTACAAAAGATGATTTAATCGAGGATTTAGTTTTGCGAATTCTTCTATCTTCTTTCATCATACATCTATCCTTTTTAATTAATTAACACTTTTTAAAGAAATGTTCAATAAAAAGGATGTATTTAATTATGAACATTTTTAAAAGTAAACTATTATGGTTAGCACCAGTTGTTGCTATGTTATTATTAGTTATATTTTCACTAGCTTTTTATCCTGCATTTAATCCAAAACCTAAAGTATTACCTATTGCAATTGTAAATAATGATAAAGGTGTAGATATACAAGGGAAAGACGTAAATATAGGACAAAAAATTGAAGATAAATTAAAAGATAGCAATTCGAATAAAGTTAAATGGATTAAAGTAGATAAAGAATCAGATATTAAAAAAGGGCTCAATGATAATAAATATTACGGAGCAGCTATTTTTAATAAAGATTTTTCAAAAAATGCAATGAGTAAAACTCAAAAAGTTGTTATGGATAGTAAAAAAGCAGAAATGAAAGAAAAAGTAGAATCTGGAGAAATACCTCCAGCTGCAATTGAAAAAATGCAAAAGAAAACCGAACCACAAGATGTAAAAGTTAAACAAGCCACATTTAAGACAATTATAAATAAAGGCGCAAGTATGCAAGCAGCTACTATCACAAGTAACATTCTAGATGGAATGGGTGATAATTTAAATAAACAAATTACATCTCAAAGTCTTAATACATTAGAAAAACAAGATGTTAAAGTATCTCCATCAGATATTAAAGATCTCACAAAGCCAGTTAAAATAACGCACGAGGATATTAATAAAGTAAAAGATCATCAAGGCGGAGGAAATGCTCCATTCCTAATGTTTATGCCAGTTTGGATGAGTTCGCTTGTAACATCAGTATTATTATTCTTTGCTTTCAGAACAAGTAATAATTCCAAAATTCAACATAGAATGATTGCTTCATTTGGACAAATGGTTTTAGCTATGATTACAGCATTTGTTGCAAGTTTTGCGTACGTGTACTTCATGCAAAGTATGTTAGGATTTGATTTTAATCATACAAATCGTGTCGCACTATTCTTAACCATTTCAATTTTAGGATTTATTGGTTTAATTTTAGGTATTATGGTTTGGTTAGGCATGAAAGCTATTCCAATCTTTGTTATTTTAATGTTCTTTAGTATGCAACTTGTTACTTTACCAAAAGAAATGCTTCCTAAAGGATATCAAGGATGGATTTATAACATTGACCCATTTACACATTATACAAATACTTTACGTGAAATTATCTATATGAATCACAGTATCGAGATGAATTCAACAATCTGGATGATGATAGGATTTATTTTATTTGGGGCCATTTCAAGTTTAGTTTCAGCAATCGTTAGAAAACATAGTACAAAACGTACTGAAGTACCTTCATAATAGCCAACCTCAACATAGATTAATTAACTATGTTGAGATTGTTTTATTTAAAAAAGAAATATGAGTAAAAAGCAGTTGTTTATTTGAAAAAAGGTGTATTATATTATTTAGATATCTAACTAAATGAGATATGCAAAAATGGAATATAATTATTAATATTGGATTAGTGTGTTAGCAAATAAAATGAAACACTATTCTGATACTATTTATATTAAATGCGTTGTTTGGTTTAATAAGGGCTGTATGGTCATTATTAATCGCTAAAACAATTTGTTCACTATTAGTAATGTTTATTGCATGTGTTTTAAGGAATGAGTTAACCTTGGACACACAAGCGTTAGTAGAAGAATAAAATAATTTGATATTAGGGATGAGATCTCTTATTTAGATCGCTTTAAATTTATATAAACGATGACATATGATAATAATTATTGTTAAATAAGTTATATTACTTTATTATTGTTAAATGAGCATTTTTTATAGGAGGACGTCAATGGTCATTTTAAAGCGAAGTTCTAAAGTAGCTATAGCGTTATTGATGATGTTCCTATTTTTATTCGTGCCGAGTATGACAAAAATAGCATCTGCGCACGCTACTTTAGAGAAAACAACCCCAGTACAAAATGGTATCGTATCAAAACAACCAGATACAATCAAATTAACATTTAACGAACCCGTAAACGCCGAATATTCAGGGATAACGATATATGATGATAAAGGAAAGAAAATTGCTGATATTAAACCAAGTACATCAAGACATTCAGATACTTTATCTTTCTCAGGCGATCAATTAAAAGAAGGTACACAACAAATTAAATGGCACACTGTATCTGCTGATGGTCATGAAATTAGTGATCAATTTGAATTTTCAGTTGGTAAAAAAACAGCAAATGGTGTAGATACTACTCCTGCTACATATGAAACACCTGCATTTTGGTTTGGTGTGTTTAGATATATCGCTGAAGGCGCAACAATTATTTTAGTTGGTTTATATTGGTTAAACGGTATAGCACGTCGAAATAATTTATCTACGTTTGATATTTTCCCTAGACATGTCGCTGTATCATTAATTATGATGATGGCTTATATTATGTCACTTGTACTCTATCTGATGACTCTATCATCTGATGTTTTAGATTCAGTTTTAACATTTAATCCTAGTGTCTTAATTCAATTCCCGTATATACTAAGCGCTATTGCTTTGATTATTTTAAGTGGATTGTTTGTATTAAGAAATATGGAACGAACATGGTATTGGGCTATTTCAATTATTATGATTTTAGCTTTAAGTATGTCAGGACATGCTTGGTCTCAAAGTGTTCCTGTTTGGTCAATAATACTTAGAACATTACACTTAGCTGGTATCAGTTTATGGTTAGGCGCATTAATTTATTTGTTTTCTTCAGTATTTACTAAAAAACGAGATGCAGTTGATTTATTACGCGAAATCTTATTTAAAGTGAATGGAGCTGCTGTTGCAGTTATCATAATTACTGGTATATTAATGTCAATTGATGAAACTAAAATTTTATCTATATGGTCTAATATGCAAACATGGACAATATTATTAATAATTAAAATCGTAGGAACATTAATTATGATGGCTTTAGGCTTTATGCAAACAACGCGCGCCTTAAACAAACGTTATAGAATTAATAAAGTCTCTTTAATTATCGAAGTATCTATTGGTATTATTTTAATACTTGTTGGTGTTATTATGAGTCAAATTAATATTCCATAAAAGGAGATTGTAAAATATGTTTAAAAAAATATTTGCTTCAGGTTTAGTGTTCTTCTTTTCATTAGGCTTATTTAAATATGCTGATGCACATGTGACGATAAATCCAAAAGTAGTTGAACCTGGATCTTATGAAAAAGTGGATGTTCGAGTGCCTGTTGAACAAAAAGATCATACTGAAAAAGTCGAATTAGATATTCCAAAAGAAGTACAAGTGTCAAATATTCAACCCGTTGAAGGATATAAATATAGTTTAGATAAAGACAAAAAAGGTAATATTACAAAAATCACATGGAAAGCGAAAGATAAAGGCATTGGTCCTAATGAATTTATCGAATTTCCACTTCTTGTAGCAAGTCCTAAAGAAGAAGGTACATATTCATTTAAAGCTGTGCAGACATACGATAATAAAGATAAAGTAAAATGGTCAGGCAAAGCGAATAGTGAACATCCTGCTCCAACATTGGAAGTGGAAAAAAATGCAAATGCTGTAACTGTTAAAGGAGACAACACTAGAAAAGATGAAAAAAGTCAATCATCTTCAGGTGGTTCTATCGCATTATGGATTATTTCACTTATTGCCATTATTTTATCTTTAGTTGCATTATTTAAACATGCAAGAAATAAATAAGACATATAATAAAGTGACTTCTAGTGCTTGCTAGAGGTCATTTTTTATAACCTGATTTGATTACAAAATTTTGTCACTTTAAAGATGGAGATAATCGATTATAATAATTGAAGTAAGGGAGGATTTTTATGCGCAGATTATTATACGCTTTTTTATTCTATATGATTATTGGACTTGTAAGTGGATTTTACTACAGAGAGTTAACGAAAGCACATGATTTTACGGGCGATACGCAACTAGCGCTTGTTCACACACATACATTAATATTAGGTATGTTTATGTTTTTAATTTTACTTCCGCTTGAAAAAGTATTTAAGTTAAGTAGTTATTATTTATTTAATTGGTTCTTCATTGTATACAATATTGGTGTCATTATTACTGTAGGAATGATGCTAACAAAAGGCACTTACCAAGTCACTGGAAAAAGTTTTTCACCAGAAGCATTTGCTGGATTTGCAGGTATCGGTCATACAGGAATGCTTGCGGGATTATTATTACTTTTCTTTTTACTAAGACAAGCAATTTTAAAAGAATCGAGAGATTAAAATAATAATTTGAGACACAATAGATTCAAACCTATTGTGTCTTTTTTTATAATTAAGAATAAAGAGACTAAAAGAGGAGGACGTCTTAATGATTCATTATTCAAATTATCCACCAAATGTTAAAGATTATTGTGAATTAAGAGCAAAAGCAGGTATGAGTCCTAAATCAGAAGCAGCAGCAAAAAAAGGATTACCTCATGCATGCTTTAATATTACTATTTATGAAGAATCAACATTGATTGGGATGGGTAGAGTGATTGGAGATGGGGGAACTGCATTTCAGATTATAGATATTGCTGTCCATCCCTATTATCAAGGACAAGGTTTTGGGAAAGAAATCCTAAAACAAGTGATGGCATTCATTGAAAATCATGCAGAAAAAGGGACATATGTCAGTCTGATTGCAGATTATCCAGCTGATCAATTATATAAGAAGTTTGGATTTCAATCTACTGAACCAAAATCTGGTGGAATGTTTAAAAAATATTAAAGAAAAGAGATGAGATTAAATTAAATTTCTTTTAAGTTCGTTATTTTATGTCTAGATTACACTTTACGTAGATATTCTAAATAAAAAACTCTAGGTGATGGCTTCAAGATTAAAAAAGATAAGTAAATTTTTAATAAGCTAAATAAATTCTGAAACAATTATTTGAAGTGCGTCTAGTATATAAATTAAATAAATTATTTAATAAAATATTCATAAAATAATATACACATATAAAATGAATGATGATAATATATAAATGAACAAATACACCTATTGTTCAGTACAATATAGTAAATGATTGTGAAACATTGAGTCGTAATATAGTTTTTAAATAAAAATGTTTCATCATTTGCACCTATACAGCTAAGAATAAACATCAAGAATAGGAGTGAATAATCACTGTGAATTATCGAGAAAAATTACAGAAGTTTAGTATCCGCAAATATACAGTCGGTGCTTTTTCAACTGTTATTGCGACATTAATTTTCTTAGGTTCACCTCAAGCACACGCCAGTGAACAATTACAAAAAGATGGGCAAGTGATTCAAGCAAAAGCTAGAGGCCAAGAACAAACTTCAAATGAGACAAGTAATAAGCAAGTTCAATCTAACACAGAACCTAAAGCTTCACCTGCATCTGAGAGTCAAAAAGCAAACAAGGAAACTTTAAATAAAGTTCAGACGGCAGATACATTAACAAATGGTTTAACATCATTTTCATCTCAAAACGAAAACAAAGATACATCTCACACAACAACAGATTTAAAAGAAAACAATGAAGTTCAACCTCAAAAAAATAAATTAGATGATAATAGTCTAGCCGAGGTGAATGAAGGGCATAGTCCTCGTGACAACCGTACTCGTTACGAAGATAGAGAAGCATCAGATGATACCCTAGTATCTTCGACTTCAACAACAATTGATGGTGATAAACTTCAAGCAGCGTATGACCATTCTTACGAGGAATATCGAAAAATTGATAGAGAACAAGCTGACACTACAAAAGTGGCTCAAATTAAAGCGACGTTCAATAAAGTGAATCATTTCTTTAGTGAAAATAATAATTCAAATCAAACATTAATTAATGAATTGTATAAAGAACTAGAGCAAGCTAATGCATTAATTGAATCACTGCCAGAACGACAAGTAAGAACTATTAGTACAAGAGCAAATAGAGAAGCACGTTCCGTAAGATCAAGTAGACGTCCTGTACGTGGACAAGGTGGGACGAGACCCCCTAGCAATACTGCTAATACTTATACACCGCCAGTAGTTCATAACTCTAGACCAAAACCTGGCTCAAAAGTAAAAAAGAATTCAGATTTGTATAATAATGCTAAAAAAGAATGGTATGTAGAAAATGAAAATGATGGTTCCGGTTATTGGTCAGGAACGTTTTTACATGCAACGAATAAAAGTGCACCATATTACGCTACACGTTCTCATTATCGAAATATGAGTCCATCTAGTGTTAGAGGTATTGCAGAAATTTCATCAATTAGACAAAATGATGGATATTTATGGACGATTAATTTTAATAAGTATCATATTAAACGTAATGGCATGGTATTTTGGTTTGGTTTACCTAAAGGTCAAACGCCAACGGGACCAGTACGTTTTACTGCCACAGATGTAAATGGTCATGAAACATCATCATCTGGTACTGGAGACGGTAGAGATCAAGCCTTATCAAGAATGTGGGATTCTGCTGGTGGTATTACTTCTAGTGCATATAATTTCAGACAAGGAAATCCTTTGAATAGAAGTGAGTTCTATAACGATTCAGTAAATCATATTTATAATTTAGGGGATTTTGCACGTGGTAATGAAAATCAACCACTTACATTCTTTGAAAGAGAAGGTGTTCCAAATAAAATTAAAGTAGCTGGAGACGATATTTATCGTTATTTAACTGGACAAGTAGATCATAATCAAGGTATTGATCATATCTATGCATTTCAAGCTAGAGGAACAGATAGTTATACAATTCAATTTAAAACGTCTGGTAGCTCACAAGATAGATTATATTATGCAGCAGGTGGTAGAGGGATTGAATTTAATGAAATCAACAACTATAACCAATTATATTTAGAGCCACTAGAACAGTATAATGATCGTAAAACTAAAATTGTAGATGTTATCGATCGCGTACTGCATATTGATCATGTTGAATCAGCTTATGATGTGCCAGAGCGTAGAATAATGAAAAAACATTACTTAGATGGCGATTTCGCTACACACGAATATGCTGAAGATGTTTCAAGTTATCTAAGTAACCCTAGTGATCATGTAATGGGTTTATTTCCTAGAGTGCCTACTGATCGTTATAGAGGTAATTTTGGTGTAAATCCGCTTAACTCTTATGAAATTCATGAAATGTTTTCTGAAGAAAAATTAGTAGAGGCTGCGAGAACAGGAAGACCAATTGAAATTTTTGTTGGGTTTAATGTAAGTGATGCATATCATAATGGTGAAACAATTAAAAAAGTAAATTTATTTGTTAAACCAAAGTTAGAACAATCCATTGGATTCTATTCAGATAATGCACCCGATAATAAAGAGAATTCACCTGAATCACAAGCTGCACATCATGCTGTCTTTTTACAACAAGAAGGTCAAATGCTTAATACAGTGACTAATGGTAATAATAAGGATTATCATCAAAATATTCGAATTCAATTTAAAAGTAACGAGTCTGCAAACGTGTGGGAAATCTCAGGATATCCACCATCTCTACAAATTGAAGATGCAGTAGATAGACCTAATACAGAACTTGAAAAAAATAAAGTATTAGTTGGTCAATTGCCGCCAGGACGCCATGTGATGACAGCGAGAATCGGTAATGAAACTAAAATCTTTGAAGTCATTGCCAAACCAAATCCACCAGTTATTTCAACACTTGCTGCGCAATTAGGACAAAAAGGAGGTAAGAAACCAACTATTACAGTAACACATGTACCACAGGATGAGAGAGCAAAAGTACGTTTAGTTTCAGGTGGTACAGACGGGGCAGGTCCTGGCACGTCACCTTTAGGCTATACTGTACTCGCGGAAAAGATGGCAAACTTAGATGGCACGGTGACATTTGAAGAAAGTGATTATACTAATCCTTTACCTAATAATGGGGTTATTAGAGCAATTACATATTATGAAGATTCAGTGCAATCCAACTTTAGTAATTCGATTAATGTAGGATTAGATACTACACCGCCAACATTTAGTAACGTAAGAGGTCTTCAAGATAAATACTATCGTGGAGATAACGTTAATATTTCAATTCCTGTTTCTGATAATGCATATGGTTCAGGTGTGGAAGATGCATCTATCACTGGAAATAGTGGTTTACAAGCAGTATTCAATAGAGACGCTTCTGGAGACGCAGGTACTTTAGTGATTACAGGAACAATTTCGAACGATGTGACGTGGAATAGAGATGTACTTGTTCAACCCGTTGCTCATGATAGAGCAGGCAATACTACCAATGTAAGCCCATATCATCTTCATATTGGAAAGTTATCAGATGATAAACCAGTTCAGTTATTTAGCCAGCAAGAATTGAAAACAGTGGTTAATCCTAATAGTATTTCCCAAAGCGAAAGAAATGATATCATTAACTCGCTTAAAGCTAAAAATAGTAGTTTGACATCATTTTTAAGTAAATTAAATCCGTACATGGTTGGTAATGATGGTAGAGTAGTCTTGACATTTAAAGATGGTTCGACTCGTATAATTGATCCGGCTCAAGTAATTACATATAGACCTCAACGTAAATCAATATATACTGAACCAGGTAGTTCAAATACAAAAGAAGCATTTATCACAATTGCTAAAGGTCAAGAGTATACAATTGGACCTGATTTAAGGAAATATTTCTCATTAAGTAATGGACAAGATATTCCTAATAATGCGTTTACAACTATTAATGGTAGTTCAATACCATCAGCTCAAGCAATGAGTCGTCTAAATGCTGGTGTCTATACTTATAACGTCGATGCATTAAATGCATACAACCATAGTTCAGAACGTTTGACAATTAAAGTTAAGGTAGTTGATGTCAATACATTAGCAGAAAATCAACGTGTTTATCGTTCAACAACTAAAAATTTAAGTAATGATGAAATTACACAAGTTAGAAATGCCTTTAAAGCTGCTAATCCGCAATTAAATCTAAATGATAGTGATATCAGAATTGAAAACGATGAACCTTTAAGTAATAATCCAAGTCGTGTAAGAGTAACGATTACTAAAGGTGAATTAACAAAACAATTCATTTCAACATTTGATCATATGGATTTCTTAAAATGGATAAATTTACGTAATGATTATACTGTGACTTGGACAAGTCAAAAAATTAATGGAAGAGACACAGATGGTGGATTTGAGTGGTCTCCAGATGGTAAAACAATAATTTATCGATATGATGCAACGACTGGAAGAAGAATAACAGGCAATGACGTATTATCACTTTTAAGAGCAACACCTAAACATGCAGGATTGAGAAACCATATAGAAGGTCAAGAGAAAATGTTAGCAGAATCAGGCTCAGATCGTGGATTTAAACCTGTAGGATATTCTAAAGGTAATAGTATATATTCGGATGGAGAACATCCATTTACATATGATGGCCAACCTATTCAAGTATTAGACATCGTTGACAGCAATACTGGATATAGCAATTCTGCCGTTGCACGCAGTGACTACAGACATACAAGTAGCAATTCGACAGTGATAAGTGGTGATATTCCAGCCATGAATGGCGCTGCTGGTTTCCATTTAGATAAAATACTTAAACAAAATGGTACTGATAATGGAATTATGGGTGCGATAGATAAACAACAATTGTATTTAACGCCTTATGGTGCAAAAAGCTATATTGAGCGCCTTGGACAATCAATGTCATCAACAGACAATGTGATTAATATCGTATTTGTACCAAGTGATAAAGTAACGCCAAATATTGTATTAGATAATTATAATGATCATGTTGTATTTTCAGGAGAAACTTTCAGAAATACACTTACATTAACTGATAACTTTGGTATTAAAAATGTTACTGTACCTAATGACAGTCAAATACCTATGAATGTATTAAACCATTCAACATTAAGTGGTGTTGCCCCTAATGTATCTACCCCAACGTCTAAACAAGTAAAAGTTAAAGTAACAGATGGTAGTGATAACGAAACAACGGCAGTATTTAATGTATTATTCAAACCATTAAAAGATAAATATAGTGTCATGACAACCGCTGATGAGTCACATCCAATACGTATAGCAAATATTAGTAACAATGCAAGTTTATCTGAAACAGATAGACAAGCTATTTTTAACAGTTTAGATATTTCGAAATCAATTACAAATAGAAATTACGTTACAGATGGCAGTAATGAAATAAGCAGTAGAGAGATTAGTAATGTTCATCGTTCAGGTAATAATGCAAATGTTGAAGTGACTATCACTTATGCAGATAATTCAAGAACATCCATTACTGTACCAGTAAAACATGTCATTCCTAATGTCAGAGGAATAGAATTATTTACAGTACAAGGTCAACCATTCCCAAGTGGTAAAGGAACAAATAATAATGATTTCTTCGTTATAAATAATAATCAACCTTTGACGGATGCTACTGTGACTTGGATTGGTAATGGACCAGATATTAACTCTACAACAGTAGGAGTCCCACAAACTTTAAGAGCGAACATCTTATTTGATGGTGAAACAACACCTATTGAAAAAGAAGCAAGCTATAGAGTGGTTAAAGCGAAGCCAAAAAGAGTATATCAAACAACAATAAATGGTAATTTCTTATCTTCAAATGAAGGCTCGTCATCTAATGTAGGAGCATTTGTAGAAGGTATTGCAAATTATTTACCCTCGGGTACGAACTTCGATTGGGCACCTGGTTCTGGACGACCTTTATCAAATAATCCAGGTATTTTCACAGAAACAATTAATGTGATATATCCTAACGGTCAAGTAGACCCAGTTAATGTATTGTTTAAAGTGAAACCAACTACGCCTTCAATTGATGCTTTAAGTACAAAATATAAAGCTGATTTATCTGGACAATCTATTAAAGTAAATAATGTTCCAAATAATGCACAGGTTAAACTATATACTGAAGATGGTAGAGAAATTAGTAATACAACTATGACTAGAAATCGTGATGGTTCAGTATCTATTACAATTCCAGGAGTATTACCGCTTGGTAATATTAAAGCTAAATCAATTATCACGGTTGATCATTTAACAATTACTGAACAAAATAATAGTGGTTCTGTTGTGAATTTAACACGTTCAGAATCAATAGAATCAGATTTAAGTGCTTCTTCACCTGTAACAAAACAACTTGAAGCGATAGACGGCGGATTAAAATTTGTTAAAGGCGACAATATTAATTTAAGTAATGCTAGAAACTATATTAAATCTAACTCTGATGTTAAACGAGTAGAGTGGGAACAAGATGTAAATCAATGGAAAAATACAATTGGTACAACTACTAAGAATGTTATAGCAACATTAAGTAATGGTGAAACAAGAACAATTTCTATTCCAATTACTATTTATGCACCAGCTACTCCTAAAGCAACGCAACGTGATGTTGTAGGACATCCATTAACATATGGTAATGATGCAGCAAATTATGTAACATTTGAAAATAATTATATGAATGGTGCTACAGTGACTTGGAAAACTAATAATGCACCAAATAATAGTACGGCTGGAGTTCAAAACTTAATTGCTGAAGTGAGATATAATGGTATAAATACCGTGTATAATGTGCCTGTAAAAGTGTATGAATATAAATATAAATTTAAAAAGTCAGAATATAGTGCTGTTGTAGGAACAAGTTTTGAAGGAAATGGTAATGTAAATAACTACGTTACTTTAGAAAATGCGAATGGTTTACCTACAGATGGACTACATATTGTATGGAATCAAAATTCAACAGGTTCTCATGATGAACAATGGTCAAATTTAGCACATCCAAATCAAGCCTTCAAAAAAGAAGCTAAATTTGAAGTGTTAGATAGTCAAAATCATGTGTTCTTTACTTCTGATACAGCAGTGTTTAAAGCAACAAATGCAGTTCCAAATCCAGCAACTGTTACACAAAGTGATGTTGGTGATGTAGTTATTTTACCAGGTACGGGTAAAGACTTAGGAGCTAATGCCGGAAATGTAATTGTAAATCCAGATAGAATTACAGTTAAAAAAGGAAATCAAGTTATTGGTATATTTATCAAAAATAATGTAGGAAAATGGGCAAAAGCAAGTGATTCAGTAAACACACCTGGTTTATCAGTTTCTCCAGATGGTAGTAAAATTATTTATGACAAATTGTCAGTTCCAAATGATACGTTGATTAATACCGAATCAACGACTGGTAACGGAGAATTGATGAGTGAAGCGGCTACAAGTGCAACTTATAAAGTTAAGCCAGCAACACCATCTAACACAACATTTGAATTTAAACAAAATGGTGAGTTCGAAGTTATTCCAAACAATGCTAATACATCAACAACAAAAAATCCTACAGATAAAGTTAAAATTAGCTACGTCGAAAAAATTGATAATAGTGCAGAACAATCTAGAGAATTAATTGTAACTAAAAATAATCAAAATAGATGGTCGATTAATAATCAGCCAGATTATGTGACATTTGATTCTAGAACAGGTAAAGTGACGTTTAAAGCTAATTCTTTAAAACCACATGTACTGATTAATACAGAATCTATTGCAGGAAATGATGATAATTTTAGTCATAATACTGTTGGAGTTGTGGGACCTGAACATCATGATGTTATAATTCATGAAATAGTCAAAGAACCTGGTGAAAGAGTTAGTAATGAGGAACTTAATAATGCAATTAGTGTAGATAATAAAGATCATGCTAATGTAAACGAAGGAGTAAGTTTACCTACAAATTTACAGAGTGATACAACGCAAACAGTACCAACACGTATTACTTATAGAGATGGAAGTATAGAGATTGTAAATGTACCAATTAGAACCCATGCAGATAAATCAAGTATTAGAAATGCTTTACCTAAACTTGACGCACAAGGAGACATTAATGGTAAAACACCATTAAGTGTGACTGCATATAATAATGAAATGCAGCATTTGCATGATGAAATTGAAGCAGTTCGAAGAAAAGGTAATGAAGTTTTATTAAATGATAGAGCAACAAATACGGATGTTGCAAATGCGACAAATAGTATTAATGATGTCTCAGTGAAAATTCAACATGCAATTTCATTACTACAAAATAAAGCAGATAATAGTGAATTAGTTGAAGCAAAACGAAGATTAGATACAGCAATAGCAGAACAAGATCCAACACCAGGAATGACGCCAGTAACAGCTGATAACTATAGAGCGAAGAAAGCAGAAGCAGAACGAATTAGTTCAGAAGCCCAAAGAGTGATTGACAACGGTGATGCGACAGCTGAAGAAATTAGAGATGAGAAAGCGAAAGTAGAAGAAGCATTAACTCATTTAACTGAAGCAAAAAATGCATTAAAAGCAGATAAGTCAGTGCTAGAACAAAAACGTCCAGGATTAAATCATGTAGGAGTTACCGAAGGTAAGACACCAGCGAGCGTGACTGCATACAATAATGAAATGGCTAAACTTCATGATGAACTTGAAGGCGCAAAAACAGAAGCAGATAGAGTGATTCATGATGACAATGCGACACCAGCCCAAGTGACAGAGGCTATCGCAAAAATAGATGCAGTACAACCAAAGTTAGACAATGCCATTAGTTTACTTCACGACAAAGAAAATAATAGTGAATT
>NZ_JBXWKZ010000019.1:0-41886 GCF_058191515.1 Staphylococcus sp. CoH_129_LAB_1
AATTAATCATTTCTTTATCTAATTGAGATAACTGTTCTATAGAATCTTTTAACTGTCGAATTAATAACTGAAGTTTTTATCGTTTAGGTAACTAAAAAATGTTGCGTAATTATTGTAGATGTGATAATATTATTGACGGCTATAAAGCCAATACACACGTAGTGAATGTAAATATAAAGGGTGCAGTCTTTAGTATTGTCTTTATATTAGTTTACTATGGAGGTAATTAACCAATAGGAGGAATTTAATATGGCAGTAATTTCAATGAAACAATTACTTGAAGCCGGTGTTCACTTCGGTCACCAAACACGCCGTTGGAACCCAAAAATGAAAAAATATATCTTCACTGAAAGAAATGGTATTTATATCATTGATTTACAAAAAACAGTGAAAAAAGTTGAAGAAGCTTATAACTTCTTAAAACAAGTATCTGAAGAAGGCGGTAAAGTCTTATTTGTAGGTACTAAAAAACAAGCACAAGAATCAGTTAAAGCTGAAGCAGAACGTGCTGGTCAATTCTACGTTAACCAAAGATGGTTAGGTGGAATCTTAACTAACTATAAAACAATCTCTAAACGTATTAAACGTATTTCTGAAATTGAAAAAATGGAAGAAGACGGTTTATTTGACGTTTTACCTAAAAAAGAAGTTGTTGAACTTAAAAAAGAATATGACCGTTTAATTAAATTCTTAGGCGGTATTCGTGATATGAAATCTATGCCTCAAGCATTATTCGTAGTTGATCCTCGTAAAGAGCGTAACGCGATTGCTGAAGCACGTAAATTAAATATCCCTATCGTTGGTATCGTTGACACTAACTGTGATCCAGATGAAATTGATTACGTTATCCCAGCGAATGATGATGCTATTCGTGCCGTTAAATTATTAACTGGTAAAATGGCTGACGCTGTCTTAGAAGGTCAACAAGGTATTTCTAACGATGAAGTAGCTGCAGAACAAAACATCGATTTAGATGAAAAAGAAGAAACTCAAGAAGCAGAATCAACTGAAGAAAATACTACTGTTGAATCAAACTAAGATATAGTTTAAATGGGTGATAAGATGTAATGCTTATCGCCCTTTTTTTAAAATAAGATTAATTTAAAAAATTATTAATAAATCGTAATAGAGTATTGGAAATAATAGTACCTTTAATGGTAATATTTAAGTATCATCTATTATTACAATTAGACATATTGGAGGAATAATTAATGGCAATTTCAGCAAAACTTGTTAAAGAATTACGTGAAAGAACTGGCGCAGGTATGATGGATTGTAAAAAAGCGCTAACTGAAACTGATGGAGACATTGATAAAGCGATTGACTACTTGCGTGAAAAAGGTATCGCTAAAGCAGCTAAAAAAGCTGATCGCATCGCTGCTGAAGGTTTAGTACATGTAGAAGTAAAAGGTAATGAAGCAGCAATCGTAGAAATTAACTCTGAAACTGACTTCGTTGCTCGTAACGAAGGATTCCAAGAATTAGTTAAAGAAATTGCTAATCAAATCCTTGAAAGTAAAGCGGAAACAGTAGACGCTTTATTAGAAACTAAATTATCAAATGGTCAAACAGTTGATGAAAGAATGAAAGAAGCTATTTCAACTATCGGTGAAAAATTAAGCATCCGTCGTTTTGCAATTAGAACTAAAACTGATAACGATGCTTTTGGTGCATACTTACACATGGGCGGACGCATCGGTGTATTAACTGTAGTTGAAGGTTCTACTGATGAAGAAGCTGCTAAAGATGTAGCAATGCACATCGCTGCAATTAACCCTAAATATGTTTCTTCAGATCAAGTAAGTGATGAAGAAATTAATCATGAAAGAGAAGTATTAAAACAACAAGCATTAAATGAAGGTAAACCTGAAAAAATCGTTGAAAAAATGGTTGAAGGTCGTTTACGTAAATATCTTCAAGAAATTTGTGCAGTTGACCAAAACTTTGTTAAAGATCCAGATCAAACAGTTGAAGCTTTCTTAAAATCTAAAGGCGGTAAATTAGCTGACTTCGTACGTTATGAAGTAGGCGAAGGTATGGAAAAACGCGAAGAAAACTTTGCTGATGAAGTTAAAGGTCAAATGAAATAATTTGTTAACATCATTCTAACAAGAAAGAAGACACCTTTAAGGAATTCTATATAATAACGTGCTTTTATTATAGAAGACCACTTGTGTCTTCTTTACTTGTATATATTACATATCATTAATCATAGAGAGGAAAAAATAATGGCGCAAACTTCTAAATATAAACGTGTAGTACTGAAACTTAGTGGTGAAGCACTTGCAGGTGATAAAGGTTTTGGTATCAATCCTATAATCATTAAAAGTGTAGCGAAACAAGTCGCTGAAGTAGCTAAAATGGATTGTGAAATAGCTGTTATCGTTGGCGGCGGTAATATTTGGAGAGGTAAAACAGGTAGCGATTTAGGTATGGACCGTGGTACTGCTGATTATATGGGCATGCTTGCTACCGTAATGAATGCATTGGCATTACAAGATAGTTTAGAACAATTAGATTGTGATACACGAGTGTTAACTTCGATCGAAATGAAACAGGTAGCTGAGCCTTATATTCGTCGTCGTGCAATTAGACATTTAGAGAAAAAACGCGTAGTTATTTTTGCAGCTGGTATTGGTAATCCATACTTCTCAACTGACACAACAGCAGCATTACGTGCAGCTGAGGTTGAGGCTGATGTTATTTTAATGGGTAAAAATAATGTTGATGGTGTATATTCTGCAGATCCAAAAATCGATAAAAATGCAGTGAAATATGATCATCTAACACATATTCAAATGTTACAAGAAGGATTGCAAGTGATGGACTCAACTGCTTCTTCTTTCTGTATGGATAATAACATTCCATTAAATGTATTCTCTATCATGGAAGAAGGCAATATTAAACGTGCTGTTATGGGCGAAAAAATTGGTACGTTAATTACTAAATAATTAGAGGTGTAAATTTATGAGCGAGATTATTCAAGATACAAAATCTAGAATGCAAAAATCAATTGATAATTTATCACGTGAATTAGCTAATATTAGTGCAGGTAGAGCGAATTCTAATTTATTAAACGGTGTAAATGTTGATTACTATGGTGCTCCAACACCAGTTCAACAATTAGCGAGTATAAATGTGCCTGAAGCACGTTTACTTGTCATTTCTCCGTATGATAAAACATCTGTAGCTGATATTGAAAAAGCTATTATTGCTGCTAACTTAGGTGTTAACCCTACAAGTGATGGTGAAGTAATTCGTATTACTGTTCCTGCTTTAACTGAAGAACGTCGTAAAGAATTAGTTAAAAATGTTAAAAAAATCGGTGAAGATGCAAAAGTTTCAATCCGTAATATTCGTCGTGATATTAATGATCAATTGAAAAAAGACGAAAAAAATGGAGATATCACTGAAGATGATTTAAGAAACCAAACAGATGATGTTCAAAAAGCAACGGACAATTCAATTAAAGAAATTGATAATTTAGTTGATGAAAAAGAAAAAGATATTATGTCTGTTTAATATTTCATCATCATCTCTATGACAAGATTATAAATTGTTTTAGTCTAAACTGTACCAAGTCAGACTTTGGTACAGTTTTTTAATTTGCTTATTCAATGCCATTATTTAGTATGATAAAATGATAGATGATTTCTTAAATAACTTATATAATATAACAGAAATGATCAGGCTCGGAGGAAAGACCATGTTTAGAAAGCTAATAAAAAGAAATAAGACTAAAATCAATCAAAATGATGATTTAGATATACATAATTTACCTGAACATATAGCAATTATCATGGACGGAAATGGTCGTTGGGCAAAAAAGCGTAGTATGCCTAGAATCAAAGGTCACTATGAAGGTATGCAAACTATTAAAAAAGTGACTCGTGAAGCAAGTCATTTAGGTATTAAATATTTAACTTTATACGCTTTTTCAACGGAAAATTGGTCAAGACCTGAAAATGAAGTTAATTATATCATGAATTTACCTGTTAATTTTTTAAAAACATTTCTACCAGAACTTATAGAAAAAAATGTTAAAATAGAAACTATTGGTTTTTTAGATGCGGTTCCTCAATCAACAATTGAGGCAATTAATCATGCTAAAGAAAAAACCAAAAACAATACAGGTTTGAAATTAGTATTTGCCATTAATTATGGTGGACGAGCTGAACTTGTTCAAAGTATGAAATCAATTTATGATGAACTTCAACGTAATGGTCAAAACAGTGATGATATTGATGAATTGATGATTTCCAAACATTTAATGACCCATCCATACCCAGATCCAGATTTATTAATACGTACGTCTGGAGAACAACGCCTTAGCAACTTCTTAATTTGGCAGGCATCATACAGTGAATTTATTTTTAATGAGAAGTTATGGCCAGACTTTGATGGTGAAGAATTAAAACAATGTATAAAAATATATCAATCTCGCCAAAGACGTTTTGGAGGATTAAGTGAGGAGTAAATTATGAAAGTAAGAACACTGACCGCGATTATAGCATTGCTTATTTTTCTACCTATATTATTAAAAGGTGGAACTATTTTAATGCTTTTTGCTTATTTGCTTGCGCTGATTGCTTTAAAAGAATTGTTAAATATGAATATGATTAAATTTTTATCAATACCAGGTATTTTCAGTGCTTTAGCGCTTATCATTATTATGCTTCCTCAATCTGCTGGAGATTGGGTGAGTGATGTTCAATTAAAAAGTTTAATTGCAATGAGCTTTATACTATTAAGTTACACAGTGCTTTCAAAAAATAGATTTAGCTTCATGGATGCTGCATTTTGCTTAATGTCTGTAGCATACGTTGGAATAGGATTTATGTATTTTTACGCTACACGTTCTTATGGTTTACATTACATACTTTTTGCATTTTTAATCGTATGGCTAACAGATACAGGCGCGTATATATTTGGACGTTTAATGGGGAAACACAAATTGTGGCCAGTTATTAGTCCAAACAAAACGATTGAAGGTTTTATTGGAGGACTCATTTGTAGTTTAATTGTTCCAATTACAATGATGATTTTTGTAGATTTTCATCTAAATATTTGGCTATTATTATTAATTACACTTATTTTAAGTATCTTTGGTCAATTAGGTGACTTAGTAGAATCTGGTTTTAAACGTCATTTTGGTGTTAAAGATTCAGGCAGAATCTTGCCAGGACATGGCGGCATCCTAGACAGATTTGATAGCTTTATGTTTGTATTACCGCTGTTGAACATTCTATTATTACAAATGTAATAAAAAAGTAACGTTTTATTTATTTATGAAAAGCATATAATGATATAATTGAGGAGTTATTGAGTTCACATTTGATTAATATTATATAATTGTGTACTTTATAGCTCTTTTTTAAAACTGATTTTTATACTAGAAGTCATCATAAATTTTAAAATATTATATTCTAGATAAATTAAATATTAAAATTAATTGAGGTGTTGTAAGTGAGTTATTTAATCACAATCGTCTCATTTATTATCGTATTTGGTGTACTCGTTACTGTACATGAATATGGACATATGTTTTTTGCGAAACGTGCAGGCATTATGTGTCCAGAATTTGCGATTGGAATGGGACCCAAAATTTTCAGTTTCCGTAAAGATGAAACGTTATACACAATACGTTTACTTCCGGTTGGTGGGTATGTAAGAATGGCAGGAGACGGGTTAGAAGAACCACCTGTTCAACCAGGGATGAACGTTAGAATAAAATTGAATGAACATGATGAAATCACACATATTATTTTAGATGACCAACATAAATTCCAAAAAATTGAAGCGATTGAAGTTAAACGATGTGATTTTAAAGATGATTTATATATTGAAGGGATTACGTCATATGATGATGAAAGACATCATTTTAATATCGCTAAAAAAGCTTATTTTGTTGAAAATGGTAGTTTAATTCAAATTGCACCAAGACATCGTCAATTTACACATAAAAAACCATTACCTAAATTTTTAACTTTATTTGCAGGCCCATTATTTAACTTTATTTTAGCTCTCATACTGTTTATTGGCTTAGCATACTATCAAGGAACCCCTACGACTACAGTAAAACAATTAGCAGATCATTATCCAGCACAAGAAGCTGGCTTAAAAACTGGAGATAAAATTGTTCAAGTTGGACAGTATAAAATTAATGATTTTAGTGACATTCAAAGTGCTCTTAATAAAACGAAAGACCATCAAACAACAATTAAAATTGTACGAGATGGTCATACCAAATCACTAGATGTTACACCTAAAAAACAAGTGATTAAACAGACAAAATTAAATTCTAAAACTTCTTATGTATTAGGTTTTCAACCTATGAATGAACATACACTATTTAAGCCTTTAGCATTAGGTGCACAACAATTTTTAGATGCAAGTGTACTTATTTTTAAAGCAGTAGGTTCTATGATTGGAAGCATTTTTACAGGTGGATTTACTTTTGACATGCTAAATGGTCCAGTTGGTATTTATCACAACGTAGATTCTGTAGTAAAACAAGGCATAATTGCATTAACATACTACACAGCATTATTAAGTGTTAACTTAGGAATTATGAACTTATTACCTATTCCTGCCTTAGATGGTGGTAGAATTTTATTTGTCATTTATGAAGCAATATTTAGAAAACCAGTAAATAAAAAAGCTGAAACTGCAATTATTGCTGTTGGAGCTATATTTGTAGTGATTATTATGATTTTAGTTACTTGGAATGATATACAACGTTATTTCTTATAATTTAGGAGGATAAAAAATGAAACAATCGAAAGTCTTTATACCAACGATGAGAGAAGTACCTTCTGAAGCTGAAGCTTTAAGTCATCAGTTGTTATTAAAAGCAGGTTTAATTAAACAAAGTACAAGTGGGATTTATAGCTACTTACCTTTAGCAACACGCGTATTAAATAACATTTCTAAAATCATTCGTGAAGAAATGGAAAACATCGATGCTGTCGAAATTTTAATGCCTGCTTTACAACAAGCAGAACTTTGGGAAGAGTCTGGACGTTGGGGGGCTTACGGTCCTGAATTAATGCGATTAAAAGATCGTAATGGAAGAGAATTTGCTTTAGGTCCTACACATGAAGAAGTAGTTACTTCTATCGTTAGAGACGAATTAAAATCTTATAAACAATTACCATTAACATTATTCCAAATTCAATCTAAGTTCCGTGATGAAAAACGTCCACGTTTTGGTTTATTACGTGGAAGAGAGTTTATTATGAAAGATGCTTATTCTTTCCATGCTGATGAAGCATCGTTAGATCAAACGTATCAAGATATGTACAATGCTTATAGTCGTATTTTCGAACGTGTTGGAATTAATGCACGTCCAGTAGTAGCTGACTCAGGTGCTATTGGGGGTAATCATACACATGAATTTATGGCTTTAAGTGAAATTGGTGAAGATACAATTGTATATAGTGAAAATAGTGATTATGCAGCGAACATTGAAAAAGCTGAAGTTAAGTATTATCCAAATGAGAAACATACAGACATTAAATCACTAGAAAAAATTGAAACGCCAAATATTAAAACTGCCCAAGAGTTAGCTGACTTCTTAAATCGTCCAATTGATGAAATTGTAAAAACAATGATTTTGAAAGTTGATGGAGAATTTATAATGTTCTTAGTAAGAGGACATCATGAGCTCAATGATGTGAAGGTTAAAGCATACTTTGGAACTGATAATGTTGAAATGGCGACTCAAGACGAAATTGTGAATTTACTTGGAGCAAATCCTGGTTCATTAGGACCTATTCATAATAAAGATATTAAAATTATTGCTGATAATTTTGTTAAAGATTTAAATAACATAGTGATAGGTGCTAATGAAGATGGCTATCACTATATTAATGCAAATGTTGAGCGTGATTTTAATATCGATGAATACGGAGACTTTAGATTTATTTTAGAAGGTGAACCATTAAGTGATGATTCTGGAAATGCAAAATTTGCAGAAGGTATTGAAGTTGGACAAGTATTTAAACTTGGAACGAAATATTCTGAAGCAATGAATGCTAAATTTTTAGACAATCAAGGTAAAGCTCAGCCTTTAATTATGGGTTGCTATGGTATCGGAGTATCTAGAACATTAAGTGCGATTGTTGAGCAAAATAATGATGAAAATGGTATTATTTGGCCAAAGTCAGTCACTCCATTTGATTTACATTTAATCACAATTAATCCTAAAAAAGAAGAACAACTTGAATTAGGAGATAAATTATACTCAGAATTGCAATCTAAATATGATGTACTTTATGATGATCGTAAAGAACGAGCAGGCGTTAAATTTAATGATGCCGATTTAATTGGTTTACCGATAAGAATTGTTGTAGGTAAAAATGCAAGTGAAGGTATTGTTGAAGTTAAAGTGCGTCAAACGGGTGAAAGTGAAGAGGTTCATATTAATGAATTAAACAATCACATTACGTCACTCTATGAAAACCTATAGGTACACATGAATAAAAATGGTTGGAACATGTTGTTGTTTCCAACCTCTTTTATTGTTTTTATTAGTTAAACTGTAATCATGAAAAATAAATGTGAAAGTAGTATAATATAAATCAAGTTTTTTAAGTAAATGATAAGTTCGAAATAAGGTGGTTATTCTTTGTGGCAATGACAAGTCAGGAAAAATTTAGAGTACTTGCCGATCAAATTAAGATTTCAAATCAATTGGATAAAGAAATACTTGAAAAAGGTGAACTCACACGAATAGATGTATCAAATAAAAATAGAAGTTGGGAATTTCAGATTACGTTACCTTATTTTCTTTCAAATGAAGACTATTTAATCTTTACTCATGCAATTAAAGAAGAGTTTAAAGATATTGCACATGTGGACTGGCATTTTACAATTCAAAATACATCGAACCAAGATGAACATGTGATTAAATATTTTGGACATTGTATTGAACACACAGCCTTATCACCAAAAGTGAAGGGTCAACTTAAACAAAAACGTTTAATTATGTCAGGCAATGTTTTAAAAATAATGACTTCAAATGATATTGAAAGAAATCATTTTGATAAAGTTTGTAATGGTAGTTTAGTAAAAGCATTTCAAAAATGTGGCTTTGATATAGATAAAGTAATATTTGAAACTGATGATTCGAATAGAGATGAAGATCTTGCTTCATTAGAGGCACATATTCAAGAAGAAGATCAACAAAGTGCTAAAGAAGCTACAGAAAAAATTGAAAAAATAAAAGCTGAAAAAGCTAAACAACAAGATAACAATGATAGTAGTGTTGAAAAATGTCAAATAGGAAAACCAATTCACGTTGAAAATATTAAACCTATTGAAACAATTATTGAAGAAGAATTTAAAGTAGCCATTGAAGGAGTTATCTTTGATATTAATATTAAAGAACTAAAAAGTGGACGTCACATCGTTGAACTTAAAGTGACAGACTATACAGATTCTTTAGTATTAAAAATGTTTACTAGAAAAAATAAGGATGATTTAAATCACTTTAAAGCCTTAAGTGTAGGTAAATGGGTGCGTGCACAAGGTCGTATAGAAGAAGATACATTTGTCCGTGATTTAGTCATGATGATGTCAGATATTGAAGAAATCAAAAAGACACCTAAACAAGATAAAGCAGAAGAGAAACGTGTCGAATTTCATTTACATTCATCAATGAGTCAAATGGATGGTATTCCAAACATCAGCGCATATGTTAATCAGGCTGCAGCATGGGGACATAAAGCAATAGCTGTTACTGATCATAATGTGGTTCAAGCTTTTCCTGATGCTCATAGTGCAGCGGAAAAAAATGGAATTAAAATGATTTACGGGATGGAAGGCATGTTAGTCGACGATGGCGTGCCTATTGCCTATAAACCTACCGATAGAAATTTAAAAGATGCGACATATGTAGTGTTTGACGTCGAAACAACAGGTTTATCTAATCAATATGATCAAATTATTGAACTTGCTGCTGTCAAAGTTAAAGATGGCGAAATTATAGATAAATTTGAAAGATTTAGTAATCCACATGAAAAATTATCAGAAACAATAATTAATCTGACACACATTACAGATGACATGCTAGTGGATGCACCAGAAATTGAAGAAGTACTAACAGAATTTAAGGAATGGGTAGGAGATGCGATTTTTGTAGCGCATAATGCTTCATTCGATATGGGATTTATTGATACAGGGTACGAACGATTAGGTTTTGGTCCATCAACTAATGGAGTGATTGATACCCTTGAATTATCACGTACTATTAACACTGAATATGGTAAACATGGGTTAAATTTCTTAGCTAAAAAATATGGCGTTGAACTCACTCAACACCATAGAGCGATTTATGATACTGAAGCAACAGCTTATATTTTCATTAAAATGGTTCAACAAATGAAAGAATTAGGTGTGGCTAATCATAAAGATATTAATAAAAAATTATCAAATGAAGATGCCTATAAACGTGCACGACCAACCCATGTCACACTCATAGTTCAAAATCAAGATGGACTCAAGAATTTATTTAAAATCGTAAGTGCTTCTTTAGTAAAATATTATTATAGAACACCTAGAATTCCACGATCATTATTAAATGAATATCGAGAAGGCATTTTAGTTGGTACAGCTTGTGATGAAGGGGAATTATTTACAGCTGTGATGCAACGTGATCAATCTGAAGTTGAAAAAATAGCAAAGTATTATGATTTTATAGAAGTACAACCACCTAAACTTTATCAAGATTTAATCGATCGTGAATTAATTCGTGATACTGAAACGTTGTATGAAATATATGATCGTATTTTAAAAGCGGGAGCAAGTACAGGTATACCTGTACTTGCTACTGGTAATGCTCATTACTTATATGAGCATGATGCTATTGCTCGTAAAATCTTAATTGCATCACAACCAGGTAATCCGTTAAATCGTTCTACTCTTCCAGAAGCACATTTTAGAACAACAGATGAAATGTTAGATGAATTTCATTTCTTAGGAGAAGATAAAGCCTATGATATTGTTGTTAAAAATACGAATGAATTAGCAGACCGAATTGAGAAAGTAATTCCAATTAAAGATCAATTATTTACACCACGTATGGAGGGCGCTAATGAAGAAATACGTGAATTAAGCTATACAAATGCAAAAAAATTGTATGGTGATGACTTACCGCAAATTGTAATTGATCGTCTCGAAAAAGAATTGGATAGTATTATAGGTAATGGTTTCTCAGTTATCTACCTTATATCACAACGATTAGTAAAAAAATCATTAGATGATGGCTATTTGGTAGGGTCACGTGGTTCTGTAGGTTCGAGCTTTGTTGCAACAATGACAGAGATTACAGAAGTAAATCCGCTCCCTCCACACTATATATGTCCACATTGTAAGACGAGTGAATTTTTTGATGATGGATCGGTAGGTTCTGGCTTCGACTTACCTGATAAAACGTGTGAAACATGTGGTGGCGAATTAATTAAAGAAGGTCAAGATATTCCATTTGAGACTTTCTTAGGATTTAAAGGAGATAAAGTGCCAGATATTGACTTGAACTTTAGTGGTGAATATCAACCGCATGCCCATAACTATACGAAAGTACTTTTTGGAGAAGATAAAGTATTCCGAGCAGGTACAATTGGTACAGTGGCTGAAAAAACGGCATTTGGTTTCGTTAAAGGATATCTAAATGACCAAGGTATTCATAAACGTGGTGCGGAAATCGATAGACTTGTCAAAGGATGTACAGGTGTTAAACGTACAACTGGACAGCATCCAGGAGGAATTATTGTAGTTCCTGATTATATGGATATTTACGATTTTACACCGATACAATATCCAGCAGATGATCAAAGTGCACCTTGGATGACAACACACTTTGATTTCCACTCGATTCATGATAATGTGTTAAAACTTGATATACTTGGACACGATGATCCTACAATGATACGTATGTTACAAGATTTATCGGGTATCGATCCTAAAACGATTCCTGTTGATGATAAGGAGACAATGCAAATATTTAGTAGTCCGGCCTCTTTAGGTGTAACAGAAGAGGATATTTTATGTAAGACAGGCACATTTGGTGTACCTGAATTTGGTACAGGTTTTGTTCGTCAAATGTTAGAAGATACTAAGCCAACAACATTTTCTGAACTTGTACAAATTTCAGGATTATCACATGGTACCGATGTGTGGCTTGGTAATGCGCAAGAGTTAATTCGCTCAGGCATCTGCGATTTATCCAGTGTAATTGGTTGTCGTGACGATATTATGGTATATCTTATGTATGCCGGACTTGAACCATCAATGGCCTTTAAAACAATGGAGTCTGTACGTAAAGGTAAAGGACTTACAGACGAAATGATAGATGCGATGAAATCGAATAATGTACCTGATTGGTATTTAGACTCATGTTTAAAAATTAAATACATGTTCCCTAAAGCCCATGCAGCTGCTTATGTACTTATGGCTGTGCGTATCGCATACTTTAAAGTGCATCATCCGTTATACTATTATGCAGCATATTTTACAATTCGTGCATCAGACTTTGATTTAATTACAATGATTAAAGATAAAGAAAGTATTAAGAACACAGTTAAAGATATGTATTCTCGTTATATGGATTTAGGAAAAAAAGAAAAAGATGTATTAACAGTATTAGAAATAATGAATGAAATGGCACATCGTGGGTTTAAAATGCAGCCGATTAGCTTAGAAAAAAGTCAAGCTTTTGATTTTATTATTGAAGATGATACATTGATCCCACCATTTATTGCTGTGCCAGGATTAGGGGAAAATGTAGCTAAACGTATTATTGAGGCACGTGAAGACGGGCCGTTTTTATCCAAAGAAGACCTTAATAAAAAAGCAGGTTTATCTCAAAAAATTATTGAATACCTTGATGATTTAGGTTCATTACCAGATTTACCAGATAAAGCACAGTTGTCCATTTTTGATATGTAAATGGAGAACTTAGATGTATTAATAGTAGCTTCATTTGTTTAAGCATATAAAGTATGTTATAATTAATTTGTGTAAAAATTTAGACTCAGGCAGAAAGAGTGGGCATATACCCGCTCTTTTCTATTTGCCAAAAAAGGAGGCCTGTATGAGTAAAATTACTGAAGAAGTAGAAACTATCATTACTCCCATTTTAGATGATTTAAATTTTGAATTAGTTGATGTTGAATATGCAAAAGAAGGCAAAGATCGTTTTTTGAGAATCTCTATTGATAAAGAAGGTGGCGTAGATTTAAATGATTGTACGCTTGCTTCTGAAAAAATAAGTGAAGCAATGGATCAAAATGATCCTATTCCTGAGATGTATTATCTTGACGTAGCTTCACCTGGAGCTGAACGTCCACTAAAAAAAGAAAAAGATTATCAAAATGCGATAGAGCAACCTGTATTTGTCTCTCTTTATGCACCAATTGAAGGCGATAAAGAATGGTTAGGCATTCTGAAGTCTGTCGATGATGACACAATAACTATGGAAGTTAAAGAAAAAGCTAAGAAAAAAACAATTGAGATACCAAGAAATAAAATTGCAAAAGCACGTCACGCTGTAATGATTTAACGTGATGAGGAGGAATAATCGTGGCAAGTAATGAATTATTATTAGCAACTGAATACTTAGAAAAGGAAAAGAAAATTCCAAGAGAAGTTTTAATTGATGCTATTGAAGCAGCTTTGATTACTGCATATAAGAAAAATTACGATAGTGCTAGAAACGTCCGTGTAGAATTAAATATGGATGAAGGTACGTTTAAAGTCATCGCACGTAAAGAAGTTGTAGAAGAAGTATTTGATGATCGTGAAGAAGTTAATTTAAGTACAGCTTTAGTAAAAAACCCTGCTTATGAAATAGGTGATATTTACGAAGAAGATGTCACACCTAAAGACTTTGGTCGTGTAGGCGCACAAGCTGCTAAACAAGCAGTAATGCAACGTTTAAGAGATGCTGAAAGAGAAATCTTATACTCTGAATTTATTGATAAAGAAGAAGATATCTTAACAGGTGTGATTGATCGTGTTGATCATCGATATGTGTATGTTAATTTAGGTAGAATCGAAGCAGTTTTATCCGAAGCTGAAAGAAGTCCTAATGAGACATATGTTCCGAATGAAAGAATTAAAGTTTATGTTAATAAAGTGGAGCAAACAACAAAAGGTCCACAAATTTATGTGTCAAGAAGTCATCCGGGTTTATTAAAACGTTTATTTGAACAAGAAGTCCCAGAAATTTATGATGGAACTGTTATTGTGAAATCAGTTGCACGTGAAGCAGGAGATCGTTCTAAAATTAGTGTATACTCTGAAAATCCAGATATAGATGCAGTGGGAGCTTGTGTAGGTGCAAAAGGTTCACGTGTTGAAGCGGTTGTTGAAGAATTAGGTGGGGAAAAAATCGATATTGTTCAATGGGATGAAGATCCAAACGTTTTTGTACGTAATGCTTTAAGCCCATCACAAGTTTTAGAAGTTATTGTTGATGAAGATAACCAATCTACTGTAGTGGTAGTACCTGATTATCAATTATCATTAGCTATTGGTAAACGAGGACAAAATGCGCGCTTAGCTGCCAAACTGACAGGATGGAAAATTGATATTAAATCTGAAACAGATGCTCGCGAAGCAGGGATTTATCCTATAATTGAATCTGAAGAAAAAGCTGATGAAATAGTATTTTCTGAAGATAAAGATATTGAAATTGATGACATCAATTTAGAAGAAACAAACTTAACAACAGCTGAATTATCAGCGGAAGTTGATGAAACTTCAAATGAAGCACAAGACGCTTCAGATAATAAAGAAGAACATTAATACGTTTAAGCATGTGGGGTGAGTAGTAAATGAAGAAGAAGAAAATTCCAATGCGCAAATGCATCATCACGAATGAAATGCGTCCTAAAAAAGACATGATTCGAGTAGTAATTAATAAAGAAGGCGAAATTTTCGCTGATGGTACTGGAAAACAACAAGGTAGAGGTGCATATGTTTCAAAAGATGTTAAAAGCGTAGAAGATGCTCAAAAAAATGGTGTACTCGAGAAATATTTTAATGAAAGTCCTGAAAAATTAGATCCTGTATATAAAGAAGTAATTCGATTAATTTATAGAGAAGAGATTCCTAAATGACAAAAGAACAGATATTTAATTTTTTAGGCTTAGCGATGAGAGCTAGAAAAGTTAAAGTTGGAGAATCAGTACTCATATCAGAAATAAAAAAACGTAATATTAAGCTTGTGATTTTATCTACTGATGCTTCAGATAACGCTAAAAAGAATATAAAGAATAAATGTGACACATATCATGTTCCATTTAGAGTTTTCGGTACGAGAGTAGAATTAGGACAATCATTAGGCAAAGAAGAACGTGTAAATGTTGGCGTAACAGATTCAGGTTTTGCCAAAAAACTTATGTCGATGATTGATGAATATTGTAAGGAGTGATTATATGAGTAAAAAGAGAATTTACGAATATGCGAAAGAAGTAAATGTTAAAAGTAAAGAGATTATAGATGAGTTAAAGAAAATGGACGTTGAAGTATCCAATCACATGCAAGCATTAGAAGATGACCAAATTAAGATGCTTAATAAAAAGTTCAAATCATCAAAAAATGAAGAAAATAAAAAACAAAACACTCAAAATAATCACCAAAAACAGCAAAATAAAAAAGATAATAATCAAAACAAATCTAATTCAAAGCAGAAAAATAATAAAAATAGCAAAAATAATAAAAATAGCAAAAACAATAAAAACAACAAAAATAATAAAAAAGGTAAGAATAACAAACCTGCTGCTGAACCCAAAGAAATGCCTTCAAAAATCACGTACGAGGAAGGTATTACAGTAGGAGAACTTGCTGATAAATTAAATATCGAATCATCTGGCATTATTAAGAAATTATTCTTATTAGGTATTGTTGCAAATATTAACCAATCATTAGATGAAGAAACGTTAGAACTTATCGCAGATGATTATGGTGTTGAAATTGAAAAAGAAGTTGTTGTTAACGAAGAAGACTTAACAACTTATTTTGATGATGAAGAAGACGATCCAGATGCAATTGAAAGACCTGCAGTTGTAACAATTATGGGACACGTTGATCATGGTAAAACAACATTACTAGACTCAATTAGAAATACAAAAGTAACAGCAGGAGAAGCAGGAGGTATTACGCAACACATCGGTGCATACCAAATAGAAAATAGCGGTAAAAAAATCACTTTCTTAGATACACCTGGACATGCAGCTTTCACAACAATGCGTGCGCGTGGTGCTCAAGTAACAGATATCACTATTTTAGTAGTAGCAGCAGATGACGGTGTTATGCCTCAAACAATTGAAGCAATTAATCATGCTAAAGAAGCGGATGTACCAACAATTGTTGCAGTAAACAAAGTTGATAAACCAACTGCAAATCCAGATCGTGTGATGCAAGAGTTAACTGAATATGGTTTAATCCCAGAAGATTGGGGTGGTGACACAATCTTTGTACCACTTTCTGCATTAAATGGTGATGGTATTGATGACTTACTAGAAATGATTGGTTTAGTAGCTGAAGTTCAAGAGTTAAAAGCTAATCCTGATAAGCAAGCAGTAGGTACTGTTATTGAAGCAGAATTAGATAAATCACGTGGGCCAGCAGCTTCATTATTAGTTCAAAATGGCACATTACATGTAGGTGACTCAATTGTAGTTGGTAACACATATGGACGTGTAAGAGCTATGGTAAATGATTTGGGTCAAAGAATTAAAACAGCTGGACCTTCTACACCGGTTGAAATTACTGGTATTAACGATGTACCTCAAGCAGGTGATCGCTTCGTTATTTTCAAAGATGAGAAACAAGCACGTCGTATTGGTGAAGCACGTCATGAAGCTAGTGTCATTCAACAACGTCAAGAAAGTAAAAATGTTTCATTAGATAATTTATTCGAACAAATGAAACAAGGAGAAATGAAAGACCTTAATGTCATTATTAAAGGTGACGTACAAGGTTCTGTAGAAGCTTTAGCTGCATCTCTTATGAAAATTGATGTCGAAGGCGTAAATGTTCGTATTATTCATACTGCTGTAGGAGCAATCAATGAATCAGACATTACATTAGCTAATGCCTCAAATGGTATTATTGTTGGATTTAACGTACGTCCTGATGCAGGCGCAAAACGTGCAGCGGAAGCTGAAAATGTTGATATGCGTCTTCATAGAGTCATCTATAATGTTATTGAGGAAATTGAATCAGCAATGAAAGGTTTATTAGATCCTGAATTTGAAGAACAAGTCATCGGACAAGCCGAAGTACGTCAAACATTCAAAGTTTCTAAAGTTGGAACAATTGCTGGTAGTTACGTAACTGAAGGTAAAATTACTCGTAATGCAGGTGTACGTGTCATTCGCGATGGCATCGTTCAATTCGAAGGTGAACTTGATACATTGAAACGTTTTAAAGACGATGCTAAAGAAGTATCCCAAGGTTACGAATGTGGTATCACAATTGCAAACTTTAATGATATTAAAGAAGGCGACATTATTGAAGCATTCGAAATGGTAGAAATTGAAAGATAATTCATTGGTAAAGAGCTGAAGTGTGTATTATATAAATAGACACTTTAGCCTTCTTTTCTAATCAAATGTTAAATAATAAAGAGGTGACATATCCATGAGTAATATGAGAGCTGAACGTGTTGGCGAACAAATGAAAAAAGAAGTTATGGATATCATTAATAATAAAGTTAAAGATCCAAGAGTAGGGTTTATTACTATTACTGACGTAGAATTAACAAATGATTTGTCACAAGCCAAAGTTTTTTTAACAGTGCTTGGCAATAAAAAAGAAGTTGAGGATACGTTTAAAGCTCTAGAAAAAGCAAAAGGATTCATTAAATCTGAGCTAGGTTCAAGAATGCGATTACGTATAGTACCAGAGTTATCTTTTGAATATGATGAATCAATTGAATATGGTAATAAAATTGAAAAAATGATTCAAGATTTACACAAACAAGATAAATAATATTTATCATTGTTGTTATGAAGTGACATCTAATCAAATAACTTCTCAAAAAGAAGTTTAGTTGTAACATAAAATGGGGGTAGGACGATAACATTTTACATGAATTCAGTCCTACTCCTTTTTATATTATTAATACTGATAAAATATTAATAAGAAGTTAAATCATTTAATAATACATAATGGAAAATAAGTAAACTAAAGGGTGTGAAAAAAATGTACAACGGTATATTACCAGTATATAAAGAACGTGGTTTAACCAGTCATGATGTTGTATTTAAACTTAGAAACATCTTAAAAACAAAAAAAATAGGTCATACAGGGACATTAGATCCTGAAGTTTCTGGCGTACTACCTATCTGTATAGGTGCAGCAACAAAAGTAAGTGACTATGTTATGGATATGGGAAAATCCTATCAAGCAACTATTACATTAGGTGAAAGTACGACAACGGAAGATCAAACTGGAGAAGTAATAGAAAAAATAAATATACAAGCGAATATGATTACTTCTAAAGAAATTGATTATGCTTTAGAAGAATTTAAAGGAATAATAGAACAAATTCCTCCAATGTACTCCTCTGTAAAAGTAGATGGAAAAAAATTATATGAATATGCTAGAAAAGGAGAAACAGTTGAACGCCCAAAACGATACGTCAAAATTGATGAAATTAAACGTATATCTGATTTAACATTTAAAGAACAAACATGTCATTTTGACATAAGTGTAACGTGTGGAAAAGGCACCTATATCAGAACGTTAGCAACAGATATTGGCAAAGCTTTAGGCTATCCTGCACATATGTCGTTGTTAACGCGGATAAATTCGGGAGGATTCAACCTTAATGAAAGCTTACCACTTGAAAAAATTTCTGAATTACATGAGCATGAAACATTACAACACTATCTATTTCCTATAGAATATGGTTTGAAAAGTTTACAACATATAGTCATTGATGATGACAACTTAAAGTACAGAATCTTAAATGGTCAAAAACTCCAAAAAAAAGATTTTACTATATCATTAGAAAAGCAATTTGTGTTTATCGATAAAACAAGTAAAAAAGCATTAGCCATTTATGAGCATCATCCTGACAAAATTAACGAAATAAAACCTAAAAAAGTATTTAATTAAAGGAGCCTTTGATTGATATGAAAGTTATAGAAATAACGCATCCAATTCAAGATGAACAACTCATAAAAGAAGATGTTGCAATGGCATTTGGCTTTTTTGACGGAATGCATCGTGGTCATAGTAAAGTATTTGAAGCATTAGATATAAAAGCCAGAGAAAAAGATTTAAAAAAAGCAGTAACAACATTTGATCCGCATCCATCTGTTGTATTAAATCCCGAACGTAAACGTACAGATTATTTAACGCCACTATCTGATAAATTAGAAATGATAGAACAGCATGACATTGATTATTGTATTGTGATCAATTTCTCATCACGCTTTGCAAACGTTACAGCTGAAGAGTTCATCAAAGAATATATTATTAATAATCATGTTAAAGAAGTTGTTGCGGGATTTGATTTTACATTCGGTAAATTTGGTAAAGGAAATATGGCCGTTTTAAATGAAATGGATGAATTTAATACTACAATTGTCGGTAAATTAGATTTAGATTCTGAAAAAATTTCAACAACATCAATTAGACAAGAGCTACATGAAGGTAATCTGAAAAAATCTAATGAGGAATTAGGTTATTTATATCGCATCAAAGGCACAGTTGTTCAAGGAGAAAAAAGAGGTCGAACAATCGGTTTTCCAACAGCTAATGTACAACCTAGCGATGATTATGTGCTTCCTAAAAAAGGTGTGTATGCTGTGAGTATTGAAATAGGTGTCGAACACAAAATATATCGCGGGGTAGCTAATGTAGGTGTTAAGCCAACCTTCCACGATCCATCTAAAGCAGAAGTTGTTATAGAAGTTAATATTTTTGATTTTGAAGAAAATATATATGGTGAACGTGTGACCGTATATTGGCATCATTATTTAAGACCAGAAGTAAAATTTGATGGTATAGATGCTCTTGTAAGTCAAATGAATGATGATAAGGAACGAGCAAAATATCTTTTAGCAGTTGATTTTGGTGATGATGTATCGTATAATATCTAAAGTTGAGTGTTTTAACAACTCATTACTATTGAATCCTTTATCTTGGCAGGTTGAAACTCCGACGCCTCGCTCAGATTAAGGTGTAAACAAAAATTAGGAGGAATTTAATTATGGCTATTACTCAAGAACGTAAAAATGAAATTATTAACGAATATCGTGTACATGAAACAGATACTGGTTCACCAGAAGTACAAATTGCTGTTTTAACTGCAGAAATTACTGCATTAAACGAACACTTACGTGAACACAAAAAAGATCATCATTCACGTCGTGGGTTATTAAAAATGGTAGGTCGTCGTAGACACTTATTAAATTACTTACGTAGTAAAGATATTCAACGTTACCGTGAATTAATTAAATCATTAGGTATTCGTCGTTAATTTTAATTTTAAATATATTAAAAGGAAAGCACCACTTAGATTGGTACTTTCCTTTTTTTATCTTTTTATATCAAACACTAATATAAAATTTTAATAATAAATGATATGATGTAAGTATTAGATTTCAGAGAGGAGATTCATAATGTCTCAAGAAAAGAAAGTGTTTAAAACTGAATGGGCTGGAAGATCATTAACGATTGAGACAGGTCAATTAGCGAAACAAGCTAATGGTGCAGTTTTAGTCCGTTATGGAGATACAGTTGTATTATCTACTGCTGTAGCTTCTAAAGAGCCACGTGATGGCGACTTTTTCCCATTAACAGTTAACTATGAAGAAAAAATGTATGCGGCTGGTAAAATTCCAGGCGGATTCAAAAAACGTGAAGGTCGTCCTGGAGATGAAGCGACACTTACTGCACGTTTAATTGATAGACCTATTAGACCGTTATTCCCTAAAGGTTATCGACATGACGTTCAAATTATGAATACCGTATTAAGTGCGGATCCAGATTGTTCACCGGAAATGGCAGCAATGATTGGATCATCAATGGCATTGAGCGTATCAGATATTCCTTTCCAAGGGCCAATTGCTGGTGTAAATGTGGGATATATTGAAGGCCAATACGTGATTAACCCAACACTGGAACAAAAAGAAGTTTCTCGTTTAGATTTAGAAGTTGCTGGTCATAAAGATGCCGTAAATATGGTTGAAGCAGGTGCGAGTGAAATTACAGAAAAAGAAATGCTCGAAGCGATTTTCTTCGGTCATGAAGAAATAAAACGCTTAGTTGCTTTCCAAGAAGAAGTTGTTGAACATATTCAACCTGTAAAAAAAGAGTTTATTCCTGTTGAACGTGATGAAGAATTAGTACAACGAGTAAAATCATTAACTGAAGAAAAAGGGTTAAAAGAAACTGTATTAACGTTTGATAAACAACAACGTGATGAAAATTTAGATGCACTTAAAGCAGAAATCGCTACTGAATTTGTAGATGAAGCTGATCCAGAAAATGAGTTACTCATAGATGAAGTATATGCGATTTTAAATGATTTAGTAAAAGAAGAAGTTCGTCGATTAATTGCAGATGAAAAAATTAGACCTGATGGCCGTAAACCAAACGAAATTCGTCCACTTGAATCAGAAGTTGGTTTATTACCACGTGCACATGGTTCTGGCTTGTTTACACGCGGACAAACTCAAGCTTTATCTGTACTTACACTAGGAGCTTTAGGAGATTATCAACTTATTGATGGATTAGGACCTGAAGTTGAAAAACGTTTTATGCATCACTATAATTTCCCTAATTTCTCAGTAGGTGAAACGGGTCCAGTAAGAGCACCAGGTCGTCGTGAAATTGGTCATGGTGCACTAGGTGAAAGAGCGCTTAGATATATCATTCCTGATACTACAGAGTTCCCTTACACAATTCGTATTGTGAGTGAAGTATTAGAATCAAATGGCTCATCTTCACAAGCTTCAATTTGTGGATCGACATTAGCGTTAATGGATGCTGGCGTACCTATTAAAGCTCCAGTAGCTGGCATTGCAATGGGGCTTGTTACGCGTGAAGACAGCTATACCATTCTAACTGATATTCAAGGTATGGAAGATGCCTTAGGTGATATGGACTTCAAAGTTGCTGGGACTAAAGATGGTATTACTGCAATTCAAATGGATATTAAAATTGACGGTTTAACGCGTGAAGTGATTGAAGAAGCTCTTGAACAAGCTCGTCAAGGCCGTTTAGCGATTATGGATCATATGTTACAAACTATCGATCAACCACGTAGTGAATTAAGTGCATATGCTCCTAAAGTAGAAATTATGCATATCAAACCTGAAAAAATCCGTGATGTAATTGGTCCAGGTGGTAAAAAAATTAATGAGATTATTGATGAAACTGGCGTTAAGTTAGATATTGAACAAGATGGTACTATCTTTATTGGCGCCGTTGATCAAGATATGATAAATAGAGCTCGAGAAATTATTAATGAAATTACACGCGAAGCTGAAGTTGGTCAAGTATATAATGCAAAAGTTAAACGTATTGAGAAATATGGTGCCTTTGTAGAATTATTCCCTGGTAAAGATGCATTATTACACATTTCTCAAATTTCTAAAGATAGAATAAATAAAGTTGAAGACGTTCTGAAAATTGGTGATACGATTGAAGTTAAAATTACGGAAATTGATAAACAAGGTCGTGTAAATGCCTCTCATAAAGTTTTAGATGAATAAATGATTGAAGTAAAGTAAGGTTGGGACATATTGAAGTCCTAACCTTATTTATATATAAAGAGATAAAGAATGATTTCATAAAAGTAGATATGTATTTTAGTGAAGGTCTTTTATCCCTTATTTACAACACACTTTAATAGTGTACATCCTCCGTAAATTAAATTATAATAAATTATGAGTTTATATGGACGGGAATTAATTATAGGAGGTAACATTTTGAGTTTAGTAAAGAAAAAGAATAACGATATTCGCATTATTCCACTTGGTGGTGTAGGCGAAATCGCTAAAAATATGTATATCGTCGAAGTAGACGATGAGATGTTTATGTTAGATGCAGGATTAATGTTTCCTGAAGATGAGATGTTAGGAGTAGATATTGTTATTCCTGATATCCAATATGTGGTAGAAAACAAAGATAAATTAAAAGGTATATTTTTAAGTCATGGCCATGAACATGCAATTGGAGCAGTGAGTTATATTTTAGAGCAAGTTGATGCACCCATTTATGGGTCAAAGCTTACTTTAGCTTTAGTTAAAGAAAGTATTAAAAAAAGAAATCTAAAGAAAAAAGTGCGATATTATACTGTAACTCATGATTCAGTGATGAGATTTAAAAATGTCAATATTACTTTCTTTAATACATCACATAGCATCCCAGATAGTTTAGGGATTTGTATCCACACATCATACGGTTCAATAGTATATACAGGTGAATTTAAATTTGATCAAAGTTTACAAGGACATTATGCTCCTGATATGAAACGTATGGCTGAAATTGGAGAAGAAGGTGTTTTTGCTTTAATTAGTGATTCAACAGAAGCAGAAAAACCTGGTTATAACACGCCAGAAAATGTTATAGAATCGCATATTTATGATGCTTTTGCTAAAGTAAAAGGTCGTTTAATTGTTTCATGTTATGCATCGAATTTTATTAGAATTCAACAAGTATTAAATGTTGCAAGTAAATTAAACCGTAAAGTATCTTTCTTAGGTAAATCTCTTGAAAGTTCATTTAATATTGCGCGAAAAATGGGATATTTTGATATTCCTAAAGATTTATTACTTCCAATCAATGAAGTTGAAAACTATCCTAAAAATGAAGTGGTTATTATAGCAACAGGTATGGAAGGCGAACCTATTGAAGCATTAAGTCAAATGGCTCAACATAAACATAAGATTTTAAATATTGAAGAAGGCGATTCAGTTTACTTAGCTATCACTGCTTCAGCAAATATGGAAGTGATTATAGCAAATACGTTAAATGAACTTGTTCGAGCAGGCGCACATATTATTCCAAATAATAAAAAAATTCATGCATCTAGTCATGGTTGTATGGAAGAATTGAAAATGATGATTAATATTATGAAACCTGAATACTTTATTCCTGTTCAAGGTGAATTTAAAATGCAAATTGCTCATGCAAAATTAGCAAATGAAGCAGGTGTTGCACCTGAAAAAATTTTCCTTGTTGAAAAAGGTGACGTGATTCACTTTGATGGCTCACACATGGTTTTAAATGAAAAAGTAAACTCAGGTAATATTCTTATCGATGGTATAGGTGTAGGAGACGTTGGAAATATTGTGTTAAGAGATCGTCATCTTCTTGCCGAAGATGGTATCTTTATTGCAGTAGTAACATTAGACCCTAAAAATAGACGTATAGCTGCTGGACCTGAAATTCAATCACGTGGATTTGTTTACGTACGTGAAAGTGAAGAGCTAATGAAAGAAGCGGAAGATAAAGTTCGAGAAATTGTGGAAGCTGGACTACAAGAAAAACGTATTGAGTGGTCTGAAATTAAACAAAATATGCGCGACCAAATTAGTAAGCTATTATTCGAAAGTACAAAACGTCGCCCAATGATTATTCCAGTTATTTCTGAAATTTAAAAGATATACATTTAATAAAGAGGTCGGGACAATATCACTTTTATAAAATAATTAAAAATATAAACTTCTATCATTCTTATTTATAGATATAATGATGTATTAAAATGAAGGTACGTAACAGATGAGTCATTTAACTTAACTCTTACATTGAGATCTATAATTTAAAAGATGGTTTATCTAATTTATTTTTTAATTATTTTAAAATGGGCTTGAGAGTCTATGTGATACACATTGTCTCAACCTCTTTCATACTTTTAACTCTAATACATAACTTACATTTTTTTATATTTTTGAAAATGTCATTTTTATAATTAAAAATAAAAGAAGGTGTAACATTTGCCACGAACTAAGAAAAAAACCACGGCTAGAAAAACAAATTCAAAGACAAAAACGAAAGCACGTCAAACTAAAAAGAAAAAGCAAAAAAAAACAGATAGTTCTATAAGATTTATTGTTGCTATTATTATTGTGATTATATCTGTTTTAGGAATGTTTCAATTAGGTCTTGTTGGTAGAATGATTGATAGTTTTTTCAATTATTTATTTGGCTCAAGTCGTTATCTTACATATATTTTAGTAAGTCTAATTACTATTTATATTGCAATGCAAAGACATTTTCCCAAAACACGTCGTACATTCGGACTCATTTTATTACAATTTGTATTACTTATCGTATCTCAACTTATGTATTACTTTTCTAAAGGACAAGTTGCGAAAAGAGAACCGGTGTTATCTTACGTCTATAAGTCTTATGAACATACCCATTTTCCAAATTTCGGTGGAGGCATTATAGGTTTTTATTTATTAAAACTATTTGTACCTTTAATCTCTATTGCTGGGATCATCATAGTGACTTTGATGTTACTGACATCAAGTATTATTCTATTACTAAAATTACATCATAGAGATGTAGCGAGAAATACAATTGATCATTTCAAACGTTCTACACAGAATGCCTCATCTACTTTAAAAGAAAAAAGAGAAGCAAATAAGATTAGAAGAGAAGAACGATTACGTGAAAAAGAAGAACAGCGTCAAGCGTTAGCACAACAAAGAGAATTAGAAGAACAACAAAGAGAAAATGAAGTTATTAAGGATGTGAGTGACTTCCCAGAAGTGAAACAACAACCTGAAGATATACCTATATATAGTCATCATGCATCAACGAATGAAGAACAAATACGACCTAAACGTAAGAAACGTCAATTTGACATAGACATTCAGGATAAAGAATCTTCTCATAGCTCTCCATCACCTTCTATGAAAAAGGATAAAACAACACATACATCAAATGATAACGATACGAGTAATAGTTCAATTACAGAAGCGGGAGAAGTCGGAAATGTAGCATATCATATTCCTCCGTTATCATTACTTAAACAACCATCAAAGCAAACAACAACTTCAAGAGCTGAAGTGCAACGTAAAGGTCAAATATTAGAATCAACCATGAAAAACTTCGGAGTTAATGCTAAAGTAACTCAAATCAAAATTGGTCCAGCAGTCACTCAATATGAAGTTCAACCTGCCCAAGGTGTTAAAGTAAATAAAATTGTTAATTTGCATAATGATATTGCTCTAGCACTTGCTGCGAAAGACATTCGTATTGAAGCGCCTATACCTGGACGTTCAGCTGTAGGTATTGAGGTTCCAAATGATAAAATTTCTTTAGTTACACTAAAGGAAGTTTTAGAATCTAAGTTTCCAGCAAAAAATAAATTGGAAGTGGGTCTAGGGCGTGATATTTCTGGAGAACCAATGACCATTGAATTGAATGAAACACCTCATCTATTAGTGGCTGGTTCTACAGGCAGTGGTAAATCAGTATGCATTAATGGTATTATTACGAGTATTTTATTAAATGCTAAGCCACACGAAGTAAAATTAATGTTAATTGATCCTAAAATGGTAGAATTAAATGTATATAATGGTGTTCCCCATTTATTAATACCAGTTGTAACAAATCCTCATAAAGCTTCACAGGCATTAGAAAAAATTGTGGCTGAAATGGAACGTCGTTATGATTTATTCCAACATTCGTCTACAAGAAATATTGAAGGATACAACCAATTTATCAGACGACAAAATGAAGAACTTGATGAGAAGCAATCAGAACTTCCTTATATTGTTGTCATTGTTGATGAATTAGCAGATTTAATGATGGTGGCAGGTAAAGAAGTTGAAAATGCAATACAGCGTATTACACAAATGGCTCGTGCAGCGGGTATTCATTTAATTGTAGCAACTCAACGTCCTTCTGTGGATGTTATTACAGGTATTATTAAAAATAATATCCCTTCAAGAATTGCTTTTGCTGTAAGTTCACAAACAGACTCTAGAACAATCATAGGTTCTGGGGGAGCAGAAAAGTTATTAGGTAAAGGTGACATGCTTTATGTTGGTAATGGCGAATCTACGCAGACACGTGTTCAAGGTGCATTTTTAAGTGATCAAGAAGTACAAGAAGTTGTGAATTATGTAGTTGAACAACAAAAAGCAAATTATGTAAAAGAAATGGAACCTGACGCTCCTGTAGATAAATCAGAAATGAAAAGTGAAGATGCTTTATATGATGATGCATACGCTTTTGTAATTGAGAAACAAAAAGCAAGTACGTCGCTGCTACAAAGACAATTTAGAATCGGATATAATCGTGCATCAAGATTAATGGATGATTTAGAACGAAATAATGTTATTGGCCCACAAAAAGGCAGTAAACCAAGACAAGTTTTAATAGATTTTGAGAATGAAGAGGTGTGAGTATGACGGAATTAAACTCAGTTTTTAGAGTTAAAGAATATATTTTTAATAAAATAAAAGATCATTCTTTAAAACCTGGCGATAAACTTCCTAGCAATTTATCTATTGCTAGAGAAGTTAACGTTAAAACAGATGATGTCTATGAAGCAATTGGAGAACTTATTACAGAACAAGTTTTGACTGATAATTTTGAAGAAGGAACAAGTATAAAGGCTCTTCGTCCCTTTTACTATCCTTTAAATAAATTATTTAGTATTAGTGAAATGATTAAAAAAGCGGGATATGAAGCAAGTACAGAATATTTGAGTTTAGAACAACAACCCGCTTCTTTACTAGATGCAAAAATGTTAGATATTGAAGATAAACAGCCTATAAAAATTATTGAAAGACTACGTACTGCCAATCATCATCCAGTTATTTATTGTTTAGATAAAATTGCTGAACATCACTTAACTTGTACAGAATATCAAGAAAGTGATGGATCAATGCTTAACGCAATTGAACTTAATACGGGTCATAAGGTAGCTTCTGCTGAAACTGAAATTGAAGCCGTCAGCTATGAACCTCATATTTCTAGTATATTAAATGTGGAACCGCATGAGGGACTAATGTTATTAAAGGTTGTACATTACGATGAAATGGGTAAACCTATTTTATACTCATTAAATTATATAAAAAGCAGCTTAGTGAAGTTTAAATTAACACGTACAAAAATTTAATAACAGTTAAAGGAGCGATCGATTATTTTGAAACAACATACTAATCGTCAAATACATATTGATATTCTTCCAACTGAGAAATTTAAAACAACTATGATTACAATTAAATTTATGGCACCACTTGATTACGAAACGATTACTGATCGTTCATTACTAAGTAAAGTATTGGTTCGTGCTACAAAAAAATGGCCAACAGATAAAGATTTTAATAAACAATTATCAGAGCTTTACGGCGCCTATATTAATAGCTTTGTTTCTAAGTTTAAGGATAAACATGTTATTACTATTTCTTTAGAAATTGTAAATGAACGTTATCTTAAAGATAATACACCATTATTTGAAAAAGGTTTGAATTTATTAAAAGAAGTCATCATGAATCCACTTATTGAGAATAATTCATTCAATCCTATATTTGTTACTCAAGAAAAATCATTATTACATAAAAAAATAGAAGCAATGATTGACAATAAGGCGCAATATTCATTTATTAATTTATTAAAATATATGTTCAAAAATGAAGCTTATCGATATTTAGCTATAGGGCAAATAGAAAATATTGAGCATATTACAAATGAAAGTTTGTATGATACATATAAATCTATGATAAATAATGATATGTGTTCAGTATATGTAGTGGGAAATGTAAATGAAAAAGAAGTTAAATCACTTATAGAAAACTCATTTAATCTTGGCTCGGCTACGATTGACTTTCAACATAATTTAAATACCGACTATACTTCTCAATCTGTCGAAACGATAATTGAAGAGGACACAGTTGATCAAGCTAAATTAAATTTAGGTTATCGCTTTCCAACTCATTATGGCAATGAAGATTACTATGCACTTGTCGTATTAAATACTATGTTTGGTGGCGACCCTTCCTCAGTATTATTTAATGAAGTACGTGAAAAACAAAGTTTAGCTTATTCTATTCATTCACAATTGGATGGGAAAAATGGCTATTTGTTTGTATTAAGTGGCGTAGCTGTTGATAAATATGACATTGCAAAAAATACAATTATTGCAGAATTTGAAAAATTTAAAGTTGGAGATTTCTCTGAAGAAAAATTAGCATTAGCTAAAAAAATCATCATTTCACAACGACAAGAAATTGCAGATAGACCTAAAGGTATTATTGAAGTCATGCAAAATCAATTACTTTTAAATCAGCCTCAATCGGATAAAGAATATATGGAATTAATTAATAAAGTGACTAAAGAAGATGTCGTTAAAATGGCAAATCAAGCCTATTTAGATACGATATACGTGTTAACGAAAGGAGGACAATTATAGTGCAAGAACAATATTATAAATTAATTGATGAGCGTGTTTATAAACATGAGTTAAATAATGGATTACGCTTATTTGTGATTCCTAAAAAAGGATTTCAAAAAACATATGTAACCTATACAACTCAATTTGGTTCATTAGATAATACATTTAAACCATATAACAAAGAACAATATGTGACTGTACCAGATGGAGTAGCACATTTTTTAGAACATAAGTTATTTGAAAAAGACGATGATGAAGATTTATTTACTGCATTTGCCAATGATAATGCTCAAGTCAATGCATTTACGAGTTTTGATCGAACAAGTTATTTGTTTAGTGCAACAGATCAAGTTGAACGTAATATTCTACGTTTGCTTGATATGGTGGAAACCCCTTATTTTTCAAAAGAGACAGTAGACAAAGAAAAGGGAATTATTGCTGAAGAAATTAAAATGTATCAAGAGCAACCAGGATATAAAATCATGTTTAATACATTACGTGCAATGTATCATCATCATCCAATTAAAGTAGATATTGCAGGTAGTGTTGAAAGTATTTATAGTATCACTAAAGATGATTTATACTTTTGTTATGAAACATTTTATCATCCATCAAATATGGTATTATTTGTCGTAGGAGATGTGGATCCTGAACGTATTTGTAACGTTATTGAAGAACATGAAAATCGTCGTCATAAAACAAGTCAACCTCCTATCCAAAGAGGGGAGATAAAAGAACCAAGTGAAGTGGTTCAATCATTTGTATCTGAAAAAATGAAATTACAGTCTCCGCGTTTAATGTTAGGCTTTAAAAATGAACCTTTGGATGAAATACCTGAGAAATATGTTCAAAGAGATTTAGAAATGACTTTATTTTTTGAATTAGTCTTTGGTGAAGAAACAGATTTCTATCAATCTCTTCTTAATGATGATTTAATTGATGATTCATTTGGATATCAATTTGTTCTTGAACCCACTTATAGTTTCTCAATCATTACAAGTGCTACTCATAAGCCAAATCAATTAAAAGATAGGCTACTTAATGAATTAAAGAAATATAGAGGTCATTTAAAAGATTCTGAAGCGTTTGAATTATTGAAAAAGCAGTTTATTGGTGAATTTATCTCCAGTTTGAATTCCCCAGAATATATTGCAAATCAATATGCAAAATTGTATTTTGAGGGTGTAAGTGTATTTGATATGCTAGACATTGTGGAAAATATTACATTAGACAGTATTAATGAAACTGCTAAACAATATCTAAATATTGATCATCTTGTTGATAGTCGCTTGGAGATAGATTAAATATGAAAGCATTAGTATTTGGTGGTTCAGGTAGTATTGGTAGTGCCATTGTAGATCGTTTATTAAAAGAAGGATATGACGTTATACTTCAATATTATCAATCTGATATCTCATCTTTGGAAAAGAAGTATAAAGGTAAAGCGGTAGAATTCATTCAAATGGATTTGACTCAAGATATTAATTTAAATGATATATTTAGTCGTATAAACCATTTAGACTGTTTAATTTATAGTAGTGGTACGTCATTATATGGGATGTTACAAGATATGAAAGATAAAGATATAGATGAATCCTATCATATTCATGTCAAACAGTTAATTCGATGCTGTCGATATTTCATTGATATATTACGAAAAAGTTCAAATGGTAGAATTATCGTTATATCTTCAATTTGGGGCGAAACGGGAGCAAGTATGGAAACCGTTTATTCTGCGATGAAGAGTGCTCAGATTGGATTTGTAAAGGCCCTCAGTCAAGAATTAGCATTGACGAATGTCACTGTGAATGCTGTAGCTCCTGGATTTGTTTCAGGACGTATGGCTAAAGCATTTAGTGATGAAGAAAAAGCAGTTATTTTATCTGAACTACCACAACAAAGAATGATAGCTCCACAAGAAGTCGCACATGTGTGCGCTTATTTATGGCATCCTAATGCTAAGAGTATTACAGGAACAGTTCAAAAAGTTAATGGTGGCTGGTATATTTAAATAGTGTTCTAAAGTTTAAATACAGATTTGATGATTCGTTTTTTATAATCAATGATATAATAAATGTAATTACATAAGGAGAATATATTGAATTGTATTTAAACAAGGGGCGAATTAAATGACTATTGCTAAAAAAAAGGAATGGTATTTAGAATACGAAATTATTGTTAATCGACCTGGACTTTTAGGTGATGTATCCAGTTTACTTGGTATGTTAGGTATTAGTATTGTCACTATAAATGGTGTTGATCAAGGACGCCGTGGATTACTCATTAAGACAGATAGTCTTGAAAAAGTCACACGTTTTGAAAATATCATTCATGAATTAAAAGAAATAGAAATAACGAAGTTAAGAATTCCAGAACTACGCGATCGTTTAGCAGTGCGTCATGGTCGTTATATTGAACAAGATGCAGATGACAAAAAAACATTTCGTTTTGAACGTGAAGACTTGGGTTTACTTGTCGACTTTTTAGCAGAATTATTTAAAGAAAATGGTCATAAGTTAATAGGTATTAGAGGTATGCCACGTGTTGGAAAGACAGAATCAATTGTTGCTGGTAGTGTCTGTGCACATAAGAGATGGTTATTTATAAGTTCAACATTAATCAAACAGACAGTTCGTAGCTCTCTTATAAAAGGTGAATATGATGCTAATCACGTTTATATTATTGATGGCGCGGTAACTGCTAGAGAAACAAATCCTAAACATCAACAGTTAGTTGAAGAAGTGATGACATTACCATCAATAAAAGTTGTTGAGCATCCAGACTTATTTATAGAAACAAGTCAATATAGCATTGAAGATTTTGATTATATTATCGAACTACGTGAACATGTGCATCAAAAAATTGAATATGATCATATGAAACAACAAGTTAAACAACAAGCAATCAAAAGCAAAAATACATTAGACTTTAGAGAAGATGTGTTTGGTGGTGGCTTTGGTTTTTTTGAGTAATGAGGGTGGAGGTGTCAAAAGTGAAAACAATTGGTGAAGCCTTAAAAGGTAGAAGAGAAAGATTAGGAATGACATTAACAGAACTAGAACAACGTACACAATTAAAACGTGAAACGTTACAATATATTGAAGAGAATAAATTTGATAAACTTGCCAAAGTGGACTACGCTGAAGGTTTTATTAGACGTTATGCAAGTGTAGTGAATATGGATGTCAATCAACTCATTAACGTTCATCATGAAGAAATTCCTATTCAACACAATCAACTCGATACACTTTTACATCATTATCGGCATAACGAAGTGCCTAAATATCGAACTAAAAGTAAAGAACCTATTCAATTATTGATTATGATTAGTATTGTTGTAATTATTACTTTTATTGTATGGATATTAGCAGTATTATTAATATAATTTACATATAAATTAAGAAATGAGGTATTAAAATGAATATACCTAACCAGATTACAGTTTTTAGAGTGATTTTGATTCCAGTATTTATATTATTTGCTCTAGTAAACTTTGGTTTTGGAAGTGTATCTGTATTAGGTGGATATGAAATAAGAATAGAGCAACTTATTGCTGCTATTATTTTTATTGTAGCTTCTTTAAGTGATTTTTTAGATGGTTATTTAGCTAGAAAATGGCAACTTGTGACAAATATGGGCAAATTTTTAGATCCATTAGCGGATAAATTATTAGTTTCTAGTGCTCTTATTGTTATGGTACAATTAGGATTAACTAATTCAGTTGTAGCGATTATTATCATTGCTCGTGAGTTTGCGGTTACAGGTTTACGTTTACTTCAAATTGAACAAGGATTTGTGAGTGCAGCAGGTCAATTAGGTAAAATTAAAACTGCTGTTACAATGGTAGCAATTATTTGGATTCTACTGGGTGATTTATTCGCAAACTGGATTGGATTCCAATTAGGTCAAGTGTTATTATACATTGGCGTATTCTTTACAATATTATCAGGAATTGAATATTTCTATAAAGGTAGAGATGTGTTTAAGCAATAAAAATTATAATCAAATAAAGTAAAAATGTAATAAGGAGCCTGAGACATAATTAAACGTCTCAGGTATTTTTAATATGTCATCTTCATCTCATTCTTTTGAGTTATTTTTTAGAATGTAGAATCGATTAAGTATAAAATATAAATTAAGATTACATAAGGGAGAGGGAAAGATGAATATATCTATCATAGCAGTAGGTTCAGAATTACTATTAGGTCAAATAGCAAATACAAATGGCCAATATTTATCAAAACTTTTTAATCAAATTGGAAAGAATGTAGTTGAACATACAGTAATTGGTGATAATCCTGACCGATTAGAATTTATTATTAAAGAAGGGTTGAAAAGATTTGATACATTAGTACTAACTGGTGGATTGGGACCAACTAAAGATGATTTAACTAAACATACAGTAGCAAAAGTATTAAACAAAAATCTAGTACTTGACGAAGATGCATTAAATTATATTGAAGATTTTTTTAAAGAACAAGATCAAGAAATGACACTTAACAATAAGCGACAAGCACTTGTGGTAGAAGGAGCAAAAGTATTAAAAAATCATTATGGTATGGCTCCGGGGATGTTTATTAAAATTAATGATAAAAAAGTAATTATGTTACCTGGTCCACCAAGCGAAATGCAACCTATGGCTAAAAATGAATTGCTTCCATTACTTATAGATAATGACAATACTATTTTTTCAGAACAACTTAGATTTGCAGGAATTGGGGAATCAAAAATTGAAACAGAACTCATGGATTTAATTGAAAAACAAACTAATCCTACAATAGCTCCGTTAGCAGGGAAACATGAAGTATACATTAGATTAACAGCAAATGCTTCTACACAAAGCGAATGTAAAACATTGATTCAGCCTATAAAAGAGGAAATACTTGCAAGAATTGGTCAATTTTACTATGGCTCAGATGACATATTATTAGAACAATCTGTAATGGAACAAATGAATTCAACAGTAAGTATATATGATGGGGTAACTGATGGAGCAATTTATACTCGTTTAAAACGCTTTGATAAACAAAATATATTAAAAGGAATGTTACCTGATAATGATATATTTTTAAATCATCTGTCAAATATTGAAATGCAATTAAGAGAGGCTTCATCATATGTGAAAGATTTATATAAAACTGAAATGGGTATAGCTATATTACATGAAAATGAGAATGTTTATCTAGCAATGAATACAAAAGATAATTTTAAAATGACTACGTTTAAAATGGCACAATCAAGAAATCTACTTCATAACAGAAGTCAAAATTATGTATTAATAAGATTATTAAATTGGCACTAAAATGCATTTAAATTGAAAAATAGTTATACTTTAGGGTACATTTGTTCGATTTTGTGTTTTGCGTTCTTTTTTATACGAACAAATATTCGCAAAATGCTTGTGTCTGAATAGATTTAAGAGTATAATATTAAATAGATAACTATCTCATATAGGAGGTTTCGCTTTGGATAATGATCGTCAAAAAGCTTTAGATACAGTTATAAAAAATATGGAAAAATCCTTTGGTAAGGGTGCAGTAATGAAATTAGGCGATAATAAAGGTCGTCGTGTATCTAGTGTATCAAGTGGTTCAGTTACTTTAGATAATGCTCTAGGTGTAGGAGGTTATCCTAAAGGAAGAATTATTGAAATATACGGTCCTGAAAGTTCTGGTAAAACAACAGTAGCACTTCATGCTATTGCTGAAGTGCAAAAAAACGGAGGGGTCGCTGCGTTTATCGATGCTGAACATGCACTTGATCCGGTATATGCTGAAGCATTAGGTGTCGATATAGATAATCTATATCTTTCTCAACCTGACCATGGTGAACAAGGTTTAGAAATTGCAGAAGCTTTCGTAAGAAGTGGAGCGGTTGATATTGTCGTTGTAGACTCGGTTGCTGCTTTAACTCCTAAAGCTGAAATTGAAGGTGAAATGGGAGATACGCATGTTGGTCTTCAAGCACGTCTAATGTCTCAAGCTTTACGTAAACTTTCTGGTGCAATTTCAAAATCAAATACTACAGCTATTTTTATTAACCAAATCCGTGAAAAAGTTGGTGTAATGTTTGGTAACCCAGAAACTACACCAGGTGGTAGAGCATTAAAATTTTATAGTTCAGTGCGTTTAGAAGTACGTCGTGCAGAACAATTAAAACAAGGTCAAGATATTGTAGGTAACAGAACTAAAATTAAAGTTGTTAAAAATAAAGTAGCACCACCATTTAGAATTGCTGAAGTAGACATCATGTATGGTCAAGGTATTTCAAAAGAGGGCGAATTAATCGACTTAGGTGTAGAAAATGATATTGTTGATAAGTCTGGTGCTTGGTACTCATATAATGGTGAGAGAATGGGTCAAGGTAAAGAAAATGTTAAAACATATCTTAAAGAAAACCCTCAAATTAAAGATGAAATCGATCGTAAATTACGTGAAAAACTAGGTATTTTTGATGGTGATGTTGAAGAAAGTGAAGATAAATCATCAGAAACATTATTTGATGAAGAATAATATCTAATTCTTAATGCTTTGATTAAAATTATGTTGTGTGAGAGTGAATAATGAATTCAAAATGAGTTCAGTGTCACTCTCTTTCTTTTATAAGTATATGCGATGAAATTTCATATCTTGACACTGATGAGTACATAAACGTACAATTAATATGTATATTATTTATACAATTTATAAAAAATCATTGAGATTTTAATATACAAGCAAATACCTAGAAAAAGGAGGTGTTTATGTGAATTTATTAGACCTCCTACTCATTTTGCTGGGGATCATTCTAGGGGTTGTTGTAGGGTATTTTTTAGCCCGAAATATATTACATCAAAAGCAAATTCAAGCTAGACAAACTGCTAATGATATTATCAAACAAGGACAAAAAGAAGCAGATAATATCAAAAAAGAAAAATTATTAGAGGCAAAAGAAGAAAATCAAATTATTAGAGAACAAGTTGAAACAGAACTACGTGAAAGACGTAGTGAGCTTCAAAGACAAGAAGCCCGAATTCTTCAAAAAGAGGAAAATTTAGATCGTAAATCAGAATTATTAGATAAAAAAGACGAGATTTTAGATCAAAAAGAATCCAAAATTGAAGAAAGACAACAACAAGTAGATGCAAAAGAGAGTAGTGTTCAGACGTTAATAATGAAGCATGAACAAGAATTAGAACGCATCTCCGGTCTCACTCAAGAAGAAGCAGTTAATGAGCAACTTCATAGAGTAGAAGAAGAACTGTCACAAGATATTGCAGTACTTGTTAAGGAAAAGGAAAGAGAAGCTAAAGAAAAAGTTAATAAAACAGCCAAAGAATTATTAGCTACTACTGTACAAAGATTAGCTGCTGATCATACAACGGAATCAACTGTTTCAGTAGTTAATTTACCAAATGATGAGATGAAAGGTCGAATTATTGGTAGAGAAGGTAGAAACATTCGTACTTTAGAAACGTTAACAGGTATCGACTTGATTATTGATGATACTCCTGAAGCAGTGATTTTATCTGGATTTGATCCAATTAGACGTGAAATCGCTAGAACTGCATTAGTGAATTTAGTATCTGATGGTAGAATCCATCCAGGTCGTATCGAAGAAATGGTAGACAAGGCTAGAAAAGAAGTGGATGATATCATTAGAGATGCAGGAGAACAAGCAACATTTGAAATTAATGTTCATAATATGCATCCAGATTTAGTGAAAATTTTAGGTCGTCTAAACTACAGAACAAGTTATGGTCAAAATGTCTTAAAACATTCTATGGAAGTCGCACATCTTTCTGGAATGTTAGCTGCTGAATTAGGCGAAGATGTTAGTTTAGCAAAAAGAGCTGGTTTACTACATGATGTAGGTAAAGCAATTGATCATGAAGTTGAAGGTAGCCATGTGGAAATTGGTGTTGAATTAGCTAAGAAATACGGTGAAGTTGAAACAGTAATTAATGCGATTCATTCACATCATGGGGACGTTGAACCAACATCAATTATTTCAATTTTAGTAGCAGCTGCAGATGCATTATCAGCAGCACGTCCAGGAGCACGTAAAGAAACACTTGAAAATTATATTCGTAGATTAGAACGCTTAGAAACACTTTCAGAAAGTTATGAAGGTGTTGAAAAAGCATTCGCAATTCAAGCTGGTAGAGAGATTAGAGTTATTGTTTCTCCTGAAGAAATAGATGATTTAAAATCTTATCGATTAGCTAGAGATATAAAAAATCAAATTGAAGAAGAATTACAATATCCAGGACATATTAAAGTGACAGTTGTTAGGGAGACTAGAGTAGTAGAGTATGCGAAGTAATCTTTAAAAATTAAATAGGGGCTCATTGATTACTAAAAAGGGGATTAGGACAGAATTCATTTTGAATTCGTCGTTTTATCTCGGTACCAAGGATTAGTGTTGAGAAAGTTTGATACAAGTGAAGTTTCAATTCACTTATCCACTGCCAATATGTTAAAGAGCCTGAGACATCATGAGTTGTCTCAGGCTCTTTTTTTATTTAAGTTGTAAATCTGTTTTTTTGACTTCAGAAAGAATTTCAGCAGTATCATAACAATTTGTAGCAATATTAGAATATCTTTCTGCTAAACGATAGGCATTAACATATAATTCTAAGCTTTCTTTAGCCATATCTTCTGCATCTTCTGATTTGGATGGGTTTGCTTTTACAACTAGTTCTGCAAATTTTTCTGGATCGATATTAATTGACATTAAATTATACAACTCCTAAATGTTTATAATATTATAATAACATATGCTGTATACATGCTAAAGTTAAGACTCTACAATTTAAAAAATTATAAAACTCTCTCTTTAATTATATAGTTATTTCAATTAAACTATATTGTGAGAGGATGAACATGAATGCGAATTTTATTTATTGGAGATATTGTAGGAAAAATAGGTAGAAACGCAATTGCTGAATATCTACCTAAATTAAAGCAAGCTTATAGACCTACACTGAGTATTGTTAATGCAGAAAATGCTGCTCATGGAAAAGGTTTAACTGAGAAATTATATAAACAATTGCTTAGAGATGGCGTGGATTTTATGACAATGGGGAATCATACATATGGTCAAAGAGAAATTTATGACTTTATCGATGATGCTAAAAGAATGATAAGACCTGCTAATTTTCCAAATGAAGCGCCAGGTATTGGGATGCGTTTTATTCAGGTGAATGATATTAAAGTCGCTATTATTAACTTGCAAGGACGATCATTTATGCAAGATATTGATGATCCATTTAAAAAGGCAGATCAATTAATAGAAGAAGCTAAAAAAGAAACAAATTATATTTTTGTAGATTTTCATGCAGAAACGACTTCAGAGAAAAATGCAATGGGTTGGTATTTAGATGGAAGAGTGAGTGTTGTTGTAGGAACACATACTCATATTCAAACCTCAGATGAACGTATTTTACCTAACGGTACAGGTTATATTACAGATGTTGGTATGACTGGTTATTATGATGGAATACTAGGGATTAATCGTGATGAAGTTATTAAGCGTTTTATTACAAGTTTACCACAACGTCATGTAGTGCCTGATAATGGTAGAAGTGTACTTTCAGGTGTTATTATAGACTTAGATAAAGATGGAAAAACAAAATATATAGAACGTATTTTAATCAATGAGGATCATCCTTTTGATAAATAGTTTATAGTCCATTAGTATGAATTTAAATAAAAGCCACTGTTGACATAGTAAGACGGTGGTTATTTTTGTTATGATTTAGTATGAATTAATTCCACAGGAGGCTAATGATATGAAACCACAAATATCATGGAAAGTGGGCGGACAACAAGGTGAAGGTATTGAGTCAACTGGAGAAATATTTGCTACTGCAATGAATCGAAAAGGTTATTATTTATATGGATATCGACATTTCTCAAGCCGAATTAAAGGCGGTCATACAAATAATAAAATAAGAGTCTCAACTTCTCCAGTTCATGCAATTAGTGATGATTTAGATATTTTAGTTGCATTTGATCAAGAGACAATTGAATTAAATCATCATGAAATGAGAGAAGATAGTATTATTATTGCAGATGCTAAAGCTAAACCTTCTAAACCAGATGATTGTCGTGCTCAACTTATTGAATTACCATTAACATTAACGGCTAAAGAATTAGGAACGGCACTAATGAAGAATATGGTAGCAGTAGGTGCTACTTGTGCTGTAATGAATTTAGATACAACAACGTTTGAAACGTTAATAACAAATATGTTTGCCAAGAAAGGGCAAAAAGTAGTTGAAATGAATGTTGAAGCACTTCATCGAGGCTATGAGTTAATGAAAGATAAACTAGATACAATAAATGGAGACTATCTTTTAGAAGATAGTGAGGGAACTCCACATTTATACATGATTGGTAACGATGCTATTGGATTAGGTGCAATTTCAGCTGGTTCAAGATTTATGGCAGCCTATCCAATTACACCTGCTTCAGAAATCATGGAGTATATGATTGCGAATGTTCCTAAAGTAGGAGGAACAGTGGTACAAACTGAAGATGAAATTGCTGCAGCAAATATGGCAATTGGTGCTAATTATGCAGGAGTGAGAGCATTTACTGCAAGTGCAGGACCAGGTTTATCTTTAATGATGGAAGCCATTGGTTTGTCAGGAATGACGGAAACACCATTAGTCATCGTTAATACACAACGTGGAGGTCCTTCAACTGGATTACCTACAAAACAAGAACAATCAGATTTAATGCAAATGATATACGGCACGCATGGTGATATACCTAAGATTGTAGTAGCACCAACTGATGCTGAAGATGCGTTTTATTTAACTATGGAAGCTTTTAATTTAGCTGAAGAATATCAATGCCCAGTTATCGTATTAAGTGATTTGCAACTGTCATTAGGTAAACAAACAGTAAAACAACTTGATTATAATAGAATTCAAATTAAACGTGGAGAAATTATTCAATCAGATATTGTACGCGATAAAGATGATAAATCATACTTTAAACGTTACGCACTTACATCATCTGGAGTGTCACAACGCCCAATTCCTGGTGTTAAAGGTGGCATTCACCATGTTACTGGTGTTGAGCATAACCAAGAAGGTAAGCCAAGTGAAGCTGCTGACAATAGACGTGAACAAATGGAAAAACGTATGAGTAAAACTGCGAACTTACTTATTGAAAAACCTGTGCATTATAATGAAAAGCATGAGAAAGCAGATATTTTATATATCGGATTTATTTCAAGTAAAGGTGCAATTGAAGAAGGAAGTAAAAGATTAAATAATATTGGAATTAAAGTCAATACGATGCAAATTCGTCAACTTCATCCATTACCAAAAGATATTATCCAACAAGCTATTGATAAAGCTTCAAAAGTCATAGTAGCTGAGCACAATTATCAAGGACAATTATCAAATATCTTAAAAATGAATACAGTTATACAAGACAAATTAGTGAATCAAACTAAATACGATGGTACACCTTTCTTACCACATGAAATAGAAAGAAAAGGACTTTCAGTAGTTAAAGATATGAAGGAGATGATGTAATTGGCTACATTTAAAGATTTTAGAAATAATGTGAAGCCAAACTGGTGCCCAGGATGTGGAGACTTCTCAGTACAAGCTGCCATTCAGAAAGCCGCAGCAAATATAGGATTAGAACCTGAAGAAGTAGCATTAATTACAGGAATTGGTTGTTCTGGCCGTTTGTCAGGTTATATTAACTCATATGGAGTACATGGTATTCACGGTCGTGCGTTACCTCTTGCACAGGGAGTGAAAATGGCTAATAAAGACCTAACAGTCATTGCTTCAGGTGGTGACGGTGATGGTTATGCTATTGGTATGGGTCATACCATTCATGCATTACGCCGTAATATGAATATGACTTATATTGTTATGGATAATCAAATTTATGGTCTAACTAAAGGTCAAACTTCTCCATCTTCTGCGGTTGGTTTTGTAACTAAATCAACTCCAAAAGGAAATATAGAAAAAAATGTTGCGCCGTTAGAATTAGCACTATCGTCAGGTGCTACATTTGTAGCGCAAGGTTTTTCAAGTGATATTAAAGCACTGACAAAATTAATTGAAGATGCAATTAAGCATGATGGTTTCTCATTTGTTAATGTATTCTCTCCATGTGTAACATATAATAAAGTGAACACATATGATTGGTTTAAAGAACACTTAACTAGTATAGAAGAGATTGAAAATTATGATCCAACTGATAAACAATTAGCAATGAAAACTGTATTGGAACATGAATCATTGGTTAAAGGCATTGTGTATCAAGATACAACAACACCTTCATATGAATCACAAATTGAAGAATTAAATGAAAGTGCATTAGCTAAAAGAGATATCCATCTTTCTGAAAAAGACTTTAATGACCTAACTGCTCAATTTATATAAAAATTAAAAAAAACATTCTTGAAAGTATGGCACTGAACCCTTAAAATGGGAACTTAATAAAAACACTATGTTCTAGGCTGCTAATTCTCTGTATTTTACAGGG
>NZ_JBXWKZ010000020.1:0-40211 GCF_058191515.1 Staphylococcus sp. CoH_129_LAB_1
CTGTTCCCATGCCGAACACAGAAGTTAAGCTCCTTAGCGCCGATGGTAGTTGGACTGACGTTCCGCTAGAGTAGGACATTGCCAGGCAATTCATCATATGGATGCGATGAGCCGATATTGAGACCGTGAGGTCTCTTTTTTTATGTCTAAATATATTATCTATAATTCGTAAATAGCTTATTAAAAAATGGAATAGTACAGAATTAATTGTTTTAGACGTTTTTAATATGTTGTCAGTCGAGTGACTGAATTGAAGTTCAAGGTCTCAACGATGACTCATCCAAATTGAATTCTAATTCTGGTCTATTCCTTCTATTTATACTGTAAGCGCTTTAATAAGAGCATTAACATGCTTTTCTAATTTATCTTCTGGAATACCTCCAAAGCCAATTAAAAATGTAGGATGTTGTACTTTTTTATCTTTGTAAGTATAGGGCGTTAATTTAAGATTGAATTTTTTTGTTCTTTTTATGCATTCTTGTAATGTTAATTTATTTTTAACTACAAGTGTGAAATGCATTCCTGTTAATGCTCCTTCAATTTTCAATTGTGTTTTATAAGGTGCCAATTTTTCTAAAATAAAATTTAACTTGTTTTTATATATTTTTCTCATTTTATTAAGATGACGTTCAAAACTACCAGTTGCCATAAATTGCGCAACCATATGTTGAAGATGTACAGGCACAGTATTACTTTCAATATATTGCATCTTTTTAAATAAACTTATTAGCTTATTTGGTAAGACGATATAAGCCATACGACAACTTGGATAAAGTGATTTTGAAAATGTGCTAATATATATTACTTTTTGCTGTTTATCTAAATTCTGCAATGCTGGAATAGGTTTTCCAAAATATCTAAATTCTGAATCATAGTCATCTTCTATAATATATCGCTCCTCCTTTTGTTGCGCCCATTTTATAAGTTGTGTTCTTTTCTTTAAACTCATCACATATCCTGTTGGGAATTGATGAGATGGCGTAATATATAAAATATCATTATTTTTTTGGAAGACTTCATCAATATTAATTCCATCATTTTCTACTCTAGCTTGTGTATAACTTATTCTATGCTTATCTAGCACATGTTTAATGGGTGGATAACTAGGTTGCTCTATAATAAATGATGAATCTTTTAATAAGTCAGTGACTATATTTAATAATTGCTCAGTTGAAGAGCCAATGATAATTTGATTTGGATGACAAGACACTCCTCTACTATTAAATAAATAATGAGAAATTTGTTGTCTTAAGTTAAATTCCCCTTGAACACTTCCTTTGCTCAAAAGTTCGATTTGATCTTTTTCAAATGCCTCTTTAGCATATCTTTTAAATAAATGGTTAGGAAAATGTTCAGCATCAATTTCAGCTAAATTGAATTGATACTGATAAGTATTTTCTTGTGTAGCTTTATCAATCTCTAATATATTATTTATCTCTGGATAACTATTTGTTACTGGCAATGATTGTATTTCTGAAACATAATAACCTGAACGCGGTTTTGAATATATAAACCCTTCGTCTAAAAGTAACTGATAGGCATGCTCAATTGTAGTATGACTAAGTGATAAATGTTCACTCAATTGTCTTTTTGATGGGAATTTATCATTTGATTCATATACGCCTTCAATAATTTGTTTTTTTAGCTTTTCATACAAAGAAATATATAATGATTTTTTCTTCGGCATAAATCTGACCCCTAAATTTTTATTAAAATTGTACCTTTTTAAACATCAGTTTATACTTTAAAATAAATTTAATCAATTGAAAAGGGGTTTTATAAATGTCTAAAATTGTAGGATCTGAAAGAGTTAAACGCGGTATGGCTGAAATGCAAAAAGGCGGCGTCATTATGGATGTTGTTAATGCTGAACAAGCTAGAATCGCAGAAGAAGCTGGAGCAGTAGCTGTTATGGCTTTAGAACGCGTACCATCTGATATTAGAGCAGCTGGGGGTGTAGCACGTAGTGCAAATCCTAAAATTGTTGAAGAAGTAATGAATGCTGTTTCAATTCCAGTAATGGCTAAAGCACGTATTGGACATATTACAGAAGCACGTGTGTTAGAAGCTATGGGTGTAGACTATATTGATGAATCTGAAGTTCTTACTCCGGCAGATGAAGAATTTCACTTAAGAAAAGATCAATTTACTGTACCTTTTGTATGTGGTTGCCGTAATTTAGGAGAAGCAGCGCGACGTATTGGTGAAGGTGCAGCTATGTTACGTACTAAAGGAGAACCTGGAACAGGTAACATTGTAGAAGCTGTACGTCATATGAGAAAAGTTAATTCAGAAGTAAGTCGTCTAACTGTAATGAATGATGACGAAATTATGACTTATTCTAAAGAATTAGGTGCACCATACGATGTATTAAAGCAAATTAAAGAAGCTGGTCGCTTGCCAGTGGTAAACTTTGCAGCTGGTGGTGTAGCAACACCTCAAGATGCTGCTTTAATGATGGAATTAGGTGCTGACGGGGTATTTGTAGGTTCAGGTATTTTTAAATCTGAAGATCCAGAAAAATTTGCAAAAGCCATTGTTCAAGCTACAACTCATTATCAAGATTATGAATTAATTGGAAAATTAGCAGCTGAATTAGGAACTGCAATGAAAGGCTTAGATATAAATAAAATTTCATTAGAAGAACGTATGCAAGAGCGTGGTTGGTAATTTATGAAGATTGGTGTATTAGCGTTACAAGGTGCAGTACGTGAACACATTCGTCACATTGAATTAAGTGGTCACGAAGGTATAGCAGTTAAGAAAGTGGAACAATTAGATGAAATTGATGGTCTGATTCTCCCTGGTGGCGAATCTACAACTTTAAGAAGACTTATGGATTTATATGGTTTTAAAGAAAAATTACAACAATCCGATTTGCCAATGTTTGGAACTTGCGCTGGTCTTATAGTGCTTGCAAAAAATGTAGAAAGTGAGACAGGATATCTAAAAAAATTAGATATTACTGTTGCACGTAATTCCTTTGGTAGACAAGTAGACAGTTTTGAAGCTGAGTTAGACATTAAAGGTATTGCTAAAGATATAGAAGGTGTCTTTATAAGAGCGCCACATATTGTTAGTGTGGAAAATAATGTAGAAATACTAAGTTATATTAATGATAAAATAGTAGCTGTTAAGCAAGGAAAATACTTAGGAGTATCCTTCCATCCAGAATTAACAGATGACTATCGCATAACTCAGTATTTTATTGAACATATGATTAAATAAAAAAGCTTGAGACTTTGGTCTCAAGCTTTTTCTTATTAAATGAAGAATCCAGCGATAGCAGCTGAAATAAACGATACAAGTGTTGCACCGAATAGTAACTTAATGCCGAAACGTGCTACGACATCACCTTTTTCAGAGTTAAGTGATTTAATCGCGCCAGAAATAATACCGATAGAACTAAAGTTAGCAAATGAAACTAGGAATACAGAAGTAATACCTTTTGCATGCTCAGAGAGGCCCTTCAAGCTTCCAAGTGATTGCATGGCAACAAATTCATTAGATAATAGTTTTGTTGCCATAACTGAACCTGACTTAACTGCATCGTGCCAAGGTACACCAGCTAAGAAAGCAAATGGCGCAAATACAAAACCAATTAACGTTTGGAAATCCCATTTAATTGCTCCGCCAGAAATTAAACTAAAAATACCACTTACAAGGCCATTTAATAAAGCAATGATTGCAATATAGCCAATTAACATTGCACCAACGATAACTGCTACTTTGAAACCATCTAAAATATATTCACCTAACATTTCAAAAAAAGATTGTTTTTTAGTTTCTGATTCATCCACTAGCAATTTATCATCTTCTTCATTAACTTTATAAGGGTTAATAATAGAAGCAATAATGAAACCACCAAATAAGTTTAATACAACCGCCGTAACAACGTATTTAGGTTCAATCAATGTAAAATATGCACCGATAATAGATGCAGATACAGTAGACATTGCAGAAGCAGTTAAAGTATATAAACGTTGTTTAGGAATGTATGGTAATTGTTGTTTTAATGAAATAAACACTTCAGATTGTCCAAGAATCGCAGCTGCTACTGCATTATATGATTCTAAACGCCCCATACCATTAATTTTAGAAATTAAGAACCCTAATACATTAATAATCCATGGAAGAATTCTAGTATATTGTAAAATACCAATTAATGCTGAAATAAATACGATTGGTAATAAGACACTAAAGAAGAAAGGTGGATTTTTTGGATCTACAAATTTAAATCCTCCAAAAACAAAGTTAACTCCTTCAGCAGCTTTTTGTAATAAGTAATTAAATCCATTTGAAATACCACCAATAATTGTAATACCAGCAGTTGTTTTCAAAAGAATAAATGCGAATATAAGTTGGATAATTAGCAATAATCCAACATAGTGCCAACGAACATTCTTTTTGTCTGAGCTAAATAAAAATGCTAGCGCTAAAAAGACAATAATCCCAATAATCCCAATAAGAATATGCATAATTCTACTCCTTTAAAATTCTCTTTATCTTATATAATACAATAAAATAATAGAAGTAACACCAATAATTTTAAATTTAAAAAACAAATTGGTTGAAAAAGGTCAAAGTTGCCCATATAATATAGTCAAAGAAGGTCAAAAGAGGTGGTAAATCATGCACAACATGTCTGACATCATAGAACAATACATTAAACAATTATTTGAAGAAAGTAATAAAGATGTGGTAGAAATTCAAAGAGCAAATATTGCTCAACGTTTTGATTGTGTGCCTTCTCAACTTAACTATGTTATCAAAACAAGATTTACGAATGAACATGGTTATGAAATAGAAAGTAAACGTGGTGGCGGAGGATATATCCGAATCACAAAAATTGAAAATAAAGATGCAACGGGTTATATTAATCATCTATTGCAATTAATAGGTCCTTCAATATCTCAACAACAAGCATATTATATAATTGACGGTTTGTTGGAAAAAGGATTAATTAGTGAAAGAGAAGCAAGAATGATTCAAGTGATTATTGATCGTGAAACACTATCAATGGATGTTGTTTCTAGAGATATTATTAGGGCAAATATTCTCAAACGATTATTACCTATCATTAATTACTATTAATAAATAATAAAGAAAAGCGAGGTGTCTATGTGTGCTTTGCGAAAATTGTCATTTAAATGAAGCAGAGGTTAAACTCACAGTAAAAAGTAAAGATGGTACTTCTGAAAAGTGGGTATGTTCAGAATGTGCTCAAGGAGAGCATCCTTGGAACCAACAAGAACATGATGCGTCACATTCAGAGTTCCAAGATGATATTGAAGAAGCCTTTGTAGTCAAACAAATCTTACAACATTTAGCAACTAAACACGGATTAAATTTTCATGAAGTAGCATTTCAAGAAGAAAAACGATGTCCTACATGTAATATGACATTGAAAGATATAGCTCATGTTGGTAAATTTGGATGTGCAAATTGCTATGCAGTATTTAAAGAGGATATTGTTGATATTGTAAGACGAGTACAAGGTGGACAATTTGAACATGTAGGCAAGATGCCTCGTTCTTCACATCATAAACTGGCAATAAAAAAACAAATTGAAGAAAAAACGAATTACTTAAATATATTAATTGAAAAGCAAAATTTTGAAGAAGCAGCTGTCATTAGAGATGAAATTAAAGCCTTGAAACATGAAAGTGAGATGGAACATGATGAATGATATGGATGCACATATTAGTGAATGGATGAAAGAAACAGATGAATCTCCCATTGTAATGTCTTCGCGTATTCGTTTAGCACGTAACTTAGAAAATCATGTTCATCCTTTAATGTTTCCATCTGAACAAGCAGGTTTTAGAGTAATCAATGAAGTACAAGATGCACTACCTAATTTATCTTTAATGCGTTTAGATACCATGGACCAACAAAGTAAGATGAAATTAGTAGCTAAGCATTTGATTAGTAAAGAGTTGATTAAACAACCAGCTTCAGCAGTACTATTAAATGAAGATGAATCCTTAAGTATTATGATTAACGAAGAAGATCATATACGTATTCAAGCAATGGGGAATGATTTATCGCTGACAGATTTATATCAAAAGGCTTCAGACATTGATGATATGCTTGATGAACAATTAGACATTAGTTTTGATGAAGATTTAGGCTATTTAACCACTTGTCCTACAAATATTGGGACAGGAATGCGAGCAAGTGTGATGCTTCATTTGCCTGGATTATCTATAATGAAACGTATGAATCGTATTGCGCAAACAATTAATCGTTTTGGATTTACAATTCGAGGTATATATGGAGAAGGTTCACAAGTTTATGGTCATATTTATCAAATTTCAAATCAGCTTACATTAGGTAAGACGGAAAAAGATATTATTGACCAGCTTACAGAAATAGTTCAACAAATTATTAATGAAGAAATGCAGATTCGTGAACGTTTAACACGATATAGTGAATTAGAAACGCTTGACCGTATTTATCGTTCATTAGGTATATTGCAAAATAGTCGTATAATATCAATGGAAGAAGCATCATATAGATTAAGTGAAATTAAGTTAGGTATAGATTTAGGATATTTAAATTTAAGTAATTTTAAGTTTAATGAATTAATGGTAAGTATCCAATCTGCCTTTTTATATAATGATGAAGATGAAAGTGTATCTGTAAATGAAAAACGGGCAAATATATTAAGAAAACATACAAATTAGGAGGTTGTAAACGATATGTTATTTGGTAGATTAACTGAACGTGCACAACGTGTATTAGCACATGCACAAGAAGAAGCAATTCGTTTAAATCATTCAAATATTGGTACTGAGCACTTATTACTTGGATTAATGAAAGAACCTGAAGGTATTGCTGCTAAAGTACTTGAAAGTTTTAATATTACTGAAGATAGAGTTATTGAAGAAGTTGAAAAATTAATTGGTCATGGACAAGAACATACAGGTACTTTGCACTATACTCCAAGAGCTAAAAAAGTCATTGAATTATCAATGGATGAGGCAAGAAAATTGCATCATAATTTTGTAGGTACAGAACATATTTTATTAGGTCTAATTCGTGAAAATGAAGGTGTAGCAGCACGTGTATTTGCTAACTTAGATTTAAATATTACTAAAGCGCGTGCACAAGTAGTAAAAGCGTTAGGCAGTCCTGAAATGAACACTAAAAATGCAACTGCAAATAAATCAAATAACACTCCTACATTGGATGGATTAGCACGAGATTTAACTGTTATTGCTAAAGACGGTACTTTAGATCCAGTTGTGGGTAGAGATAAAGAAATTACACGTGTTATTGAAGTATTAAGCCGTAGAACTAAAAATAATCCTGTACTTATCGGTGAGCCAGGTGTAGGTAAAACAGCTATTGCTGAAGGACTTGCACAAGCTATTGTGAATAATGAAGTGCCAGAAACTCTAAAAAATAAACGTGTAATGTCACTAGATATGGGAACAGTCGTAGCAGGTACTAAATATCGTGGTGAATTCGAAGAACGATTGAAAAAAGTAATGGATGAAATCCATCATGCAGGTAATGTAATTTTATTCATTGATGAATTGCATACACTAGTTGGTGCTGGTGGTGCAGAAGGTGCAATTGATGCATCTAATATTTTAAAACCAGCGCTAGCACGTGGTGAATTACAATGCATTGGTGCAACAACATTAGATGAATATCGTAAAAACATCGAAAAAGATGCTGCATTAGAACGTCGTTTCCAACCTATTCAAGTTGATGAACCTTCTGTAGAAGATACTGTTGCTATTCTAAAAGGTTTACGTGATCGCTACGAAGCTCACCATCGTATTAATATTTCTGATGAAGCACTGGAAGCGGCTGCTAAATTAAGTAACCGCTATGTATCTGATCGTTTCTTACCAGATAAAGCAATCGATTTGATTGACGAAGCAAGTTCAAAAGTAAGACTAAAAAGTCACACAACACCAAGCAATTTAAAAGAGATTGAACAAGAAATTGAAAAAGTTAAAAATGAAAAAGATGCTGCAGTGCACGCTCAAGAATTTGAAAATGCAGCTAATTTAAGAGATAAACAATCAAAACTTGAAAAACAATATGAAGATGCTAAAAATGAATGGAAGACTTCTCAAGGCGAACAATCAACTTCATTATCTAAAGAAAATATTGCTGAAGTTATTGCCGGATGGACAGGTATTCCATTAACTAGAATAAATGAAACAGAATCAGATCGCTTGCTTAATTTAGAGGAAACATTACATGAGCGAGTAATTGGACAAAACGATGCGGTAACTTCTATTAGTAAAGCAGTACGTCGTGCCCGTGCAGGACTAAAAGATCCTAAACGTCCAATCGGTAGTTTCATTTTCTTAGGACCAACTGGTGTAGGTAAAACAGAACTTGCTCGTGCATTAGCTGAATCAATGTTTGGTGAAGAAGACGCAATGATACGTGTTGATATGAGCGAATTTATGGAGAAACATGCTGTGAGTCGTTTAGTTGGAGCGCCTCCTGGTTATGTAGGCCATGATGATGGTGGTCAATTAACTGAAAAAGTTAGACGTAAGCCGTATTCTGTCATCTTATTTGATGAAATTGAAAAAGCACATCCAGATGTGTTTAATATCTTATTACAAGTACTTGATGATGGTCATTTAACTGATACAAAAGGACGTCAAGTTGATTTCCGTAATACGGTTATCATTATGACATCAAATGTAGGCGCTCAAGAATTACAAGATCAACGTTTCGCTGGATTCGGTGGAGCATCTGAAGGACAAGATTATGAAACAATTCGTAAAACTATGATGAAAGAACTTAAAAATTCATTCCGCCCTGAGTTTTTAAACCGTGTAGATGACATTATTGTTTTCCATAAATTAACAAAAGACGAACTTAAAGAAATTGTTACTATGATGGTAAATAAATTAACGAAACGTTTATCAGAACAAGATATCAATATTGTAGTTACTGATAAAGCAAAAGAAAAAATTGCTGAAGAAGGTTATGATCCTGAATATGGTGCCCGTCCGTTAATTAGAGCAATTCAAAAAACGGTTGAAGATAATTTAAGTGAATTGATTCTTGAGGGTAATCAAATTGAAGGAAAAGAAGTCACAATTGATCATGATGGTAATGAATTCAAATATGATATCCATGATAAACAAGAAAATAATATAGAAGATACAAAAGAACCAGCAACAGAAGAATAAAATGAGCTTAAATTCGGAGTCTAGGAGTCATTAAATCCTAGGCTCTTCTTTTCATTTATATATATATTTACATTTGTCATTATAACTGGATACATATAAAATAGATATGTTCAAAAAAATCGGAGGTGCAGTTTTGGCCAAGAAAAAAGTAATTTTCGAATGTATGGCTTGTGGATATCAGTCTCCTAAATGGATGGGAAAATGTCCGAATTGTGGTGCTTGGAATCAAATGGAGGAAATTATTGAAAAGACTTCCAACCCAAAGCATGGCGTAAAGGCAAAAGAAACACAAGCAAAAGTACAGAAATTAAATAGTATTAAGCATGAGGCAACACCAAGAGTTCAAACGGACTCTAAAGAATTTAATCGTGTACTTGGTGGCGGAATTGTTAGTGGATCACTCGTACTGATTGGCGGCGACCCAGGTATTGGGAAATCTACATTATTATTACAGATTTGTGCATCGTTATCACAAAAGCTCAATGTACTTTATATCACGGGTGAAGAATCACTAAATCAAACGAAATTGCGGGCAGACCGTCTAGAGGAAGACTCTAGTAATTTAAATGTACTAGCTGAAACAGATCTAGAAGTTATTCATCAAACCGTGGCACAAGAGCGCCCAGATATACTTGTTGTCGATTCAATTCAAACTATTTATCATCCTGAGATTAGTTCAGCACCTGGCTCAGTATCACAAGTTCGAGAAAGTACACAAAGTTTAATGAATATTGCGAAACAAATGAATATCGCAACCTTTATAGTAGGTCATGTAACAAAAGAAGGACAAATTGCGGGTCCGAGACTATTAGAACATATGGTGGATACAGTTTTATACTTTGAAGGTGATGAACACCATGCTTATCGAATTTTAAGAGCTGTTAAAAATCGATTTGGTTCAACGAATGAAATGGGTATTTTTGAAATGAAACAAAGCGGTCTTAAAGGTGTACAGAATCCTTCAGAAATGTTTTTAGAAGAGCGCTCTACAAATGTTCCAGGTTCAACAATTGTGGCTACTATGGAAGGGACACGACCACTATTGATTGAAGTACAATCTCTAGTAACACCAACTACATTTAATAATCCACGACGAATGGCCACAGGTATCGACCACAATCGACTCAGTTTGCTTATGGCTGTTTTAGAGAAAAAAGAAAACTACCTTTTACAACAACAAGATGCTTATATTAAAGTAGCAGGTGGAGTAAGACTTACTGAACCAGCAGTGGATTTAAGTATTATAGTAGCGACTGCTTCAAGTTTTAAAGATAAAGCTGTAGATGGTTTGGATTGTTATATTGGTGAAGTTGGATTAACTGGTGAAGTAAGACGTGTATCACGTATCGAGCAACGTGTACAAGAAGCGGCCAAACTAGGATTCAAGAGAGTGATTATTCCTCAAACGAATATAGGGGGATGGACATTCCCAGAAGGTGTTCAGGTCATTGGCGTGACAACGGTACATGATGCTTTGAAATATGCATTTAGTAATCGCTCATCATAGGTATTTAAAGGGATGATAACGTATGAAGGTATTAAAAGGAATTGTTATTGTAATCTACATTGTTCTTGGTTCAGCTTTCGGAATCATGTTAATTCCAGAAATTTTAAATGATCTAGGTATTAATCATCAACCCATTTATATAAATCAATATGTTGATGGTTTAATTGGAATCATTGTATTCTTTCTAATATTTGGATTGTTTATTAATAAAGTAACACGACTACTTAAGGAAGCTGAAATATGGATTATGCAACGTAGTGCAGTAGAAATATTGTTTGCTACACTAGGATTAGTCGTAGGTTTATTTATTTCAGTGATGGCTTCATTTATTTTAGAAATGATAGGAAATTCTCTATTAAATCATCTCGTGCCTATTATCATTACATTATTATTATGCTATTTAGGCTTCCAGTTTGGTTTGAAAAAGCGTGATGAAATGCTCATGTTTTTACCAGACAATATAGCACGTTCAATGTCTAACAATAACATAAGCGCGATACCTAAATTGCTAGATACAAGTGCAATTATTGATGGAAGAATTTTAGATATTATTAAATGTGGGTTTATAGATGGAGAAATTCTTATTCCCCAAGGAGTTATAAATGAATTACAGGTGGTTGCAGATGCTAAGGATAGTATCAAACGTGAAAAAGGACAACGTGGATTAGATATTTTAAATGCACTTTATGATTTAGACTATCCAACTCGTGTGATTCATCCTCAAAAATCTCATAGTGATATTGATGAACTATTAGTTAAATTAGCTCAACTCTATCATGCTCATGTCATTACAACCGATTTCAACTTGAATAAAGTATGTCATGTTCAAGGGATTACTGCATTAAATGTTAATGATTTATCAGAAGCAATTAAACCAAATGTTCATCAAGGGGATCGACTGAATATTTTATTAACTAAAATGGGTAAAGAACCTGGTCAAGGTGTAGGATATCTAGACGATGGAACAATGGTTGTTGTAGATAATGCCAAATCTTTTATAGGAAAACAGGTTGAATTGGAAGTAATCAGTTTATTACAAACATCATCTGGTCGTATTATATTTGCTAAGATTATAGATGAACCATTAAGTTAATAATAAAAAAGGGGTTTCATGTGAAACGTAATAATTTATGAAACATTGTATAACATTTCGTTATGAGATGTTTATGAGTGAAGTAACAACAATAGCAATAGACTTATCAAACTAGTCAATTAATGCTACAATAATGAAGAAATGCGAAGTTGATCTAGGTATAGATTAGAATTTAAAGTTATTCAAAAACGATTCTTTAACGATTGTTTAGGATAACTTTTTTCTAATGAAAGAAATCATCCGCTATAAAGAATGAATAACAAAATTAGGAGTGAAACGAATGAGTGAACGCGTAAGAGTAAGATATGCGCCAAGTCCAACTGGATATTTACACATCGGAAATGCAAGAACTGCATTATTTAATTATTTATTTGCTAAACATTATAATGGAGATTTTGTAGTACGTATTGAAGATACAGATAGTAAAAGAAATCTTGAAGATGGCGAATCTTCACAATTTGATAATTTAAAATGGTTAGGATTAGATTGGGATGAATCTATCGATAAAGACAAAGGCCATGGTCCTTATCGTCAATCTGAACGTGCAGATATTTATAATCCACTTATTCAACAATTATTAGACGAAGATAAAGCATACAAATGTTACATGACTGAAGAAGAATTAGAGGAAGAGCGTGAAGCTCAAATTGCTCGTGGAGAAATGCCACGATATGGCGGTAAACATGCACATCTAACTGAAGAACAACGTCAACAATTTGAAGCTGAAGGACGCAAACCAGCTATTCGTTTCCGTGTTCCACAAGATAAAACGTATACATTTGATGATATGGTTAAAGGAGAAATTTCTTTTGACTCTAATAATATTGGAGATTGGGTTATCGTGAAAAAAGATGGCGTACCTACGTATAATTTCGCGGTAGCAGTAGATGATTACTATATGGAAATTTCTGATGTTATTCGTGGTGATGACCATGTGTCAAATACACCTAAGCAATTAATGATTTATGAAGCATTTGGTTGGGAACCACCACGTTTTGCACATATGTCTTTAATTGTAAATGAACAACGTAAAAAATTAAGTAAACGAGATGGCCAAATTTTACAATTTATCGAGCAATATCGTGATTTAGGCTATTTACCTGAAGCGTTATTCAATTTTATCGCCTTACTAGGTTGGTCTCCTGAAGGTGAAGATGAAATCTTTTCTAAAGAAGAATTTATTAAGATTTTTGATGAAAAACGTCTTTCTAAATCTCCAGCAATGTTCGATAGACAAAAATTAGCTTGGGTTAACAACCAATACATGAAAACAAAGGATACAGAAACAGTATTTGAACTTGCTTTACCACACTTGATTAAAGCAAATTTAATTCCTGAAAATCCAAGTGAAGATGATAAAGAATGGGGACGCAAATTAATTGGTCTTTATCAAAAAGAAATGAGTTATGCAGGTGAAATTGTTCCGTTATCAGAAATGTTCTTCCATGATATGCCTGAATTAGGTGAAGCAGAACAAGAGGTGTTAAATGGTGAACAAGTTCCTGAATTAATGTCTCATTTATATGGCAAATTAGAAGCACTTGAACCATTTGAAGCTGCTGAAATTAAGAAATCGATTAAAGAAGTACAAAAAGAAACAGGTATTAAAGGTAAACAATTATTTATGCCTATTCGTGTAGCAGTGACTGGTCAAATGCATGGACCTGAATTACCGAATACAATTGAAGTATTAGGGAAAGAAAAAGTATTATCTCGTTTAAAAAAATATGTTTAAAAAGATGCTAATATAATACATCAGATACACATATTTAAACTTGAATTTTTATAAAAAACTTCTTATGATAAGACTAAACATATATCAAAGGATTAGTAAATATACGATAATGTTATTAGAGAGTATGCGGTTGCTGTGAGCATATCATTATCTATATCGAATGCACCTTTGAATATTTAATTAAATATGGAAATGAGTATGATAAGGTAGACTGATATATTCATCAACTTACTTATCTAAAATGAAGAGTGGAACCGTGCAATAGCGCCTCTAGCAGTAAATGTTAGAGGCGCTTTTTTAAAATATTTGAATGATACATGGACTGTAAGATATTCATAACATATAGAAAATGGGGAGGGCGAGCATCTTGATAAAAAGAATTAAAGATGATGTGAAAATGGTATTTGAACAAGATCCTGCAGCACGTACAACATTTGAAGTTATTACGACTTATGCAGGTTTGCATGCGGTATGGAGTCACTTAATTGCACATAAATTATATAATAAAAAACATTATGTTTTAGCGAGAATGATTTCACAAGCATCTCGCTTTTTTACAGGAATTGAAATTCATCCTGGAGCAAAAATTGGGAAACGCCTATTTATTGATCATGGTATGGGTGTAGTCATCGGTGAAACATGTACGATTGGAGATAACGTAACAATTTATCAAGGTGTTACACTTGGAGGTACAGGTAAAGAAAAAGGGAAACGTCATCCAGATATTGGAGATAATGTTTTAATTGCAGCGGGATCAAAAATTTTAGGAAATATCCAAATTGATTCTAATGTTAATATTGGTGCGAATTCAGTAGTCTTACAATCTGTGCCAAGTTATACAACAGTTGTAGGCATTCCGGGTCATATTGTTAAACAAGAAGGAAAACGAATTGGTAAAACATTTGATCATCGTAATTTGCCTGACCCATTATTTGAACAAATTAAGCAACTAGAACGACAATTGGAAAAAGCTAAGAACGGAGAGATTAAAGATGATTACATTATATAATACTTTAACACGTCAAAAAGAGACGTTTAAGCCTATTGAGCCTGGTAAGGTGAAAATGTATGTATGTGGTCCTACAGTATATAACTACATTCATATTGGTAATGCCCGTCCGGCAATCAATTATGATGTCGTGCGTCGATATTTTGAATATAAAGGTTATACGGTTGATTACGTATCTAATTTTACTGATGTAGATGATAAGCTCATTAATCGTTCTAAAGAGTTAAATGAAAGTGTACCAGAAATTGCTGATCGATATATCAAAGCATTCTATGAAGATGTAGGTGCCCTCAATGTTAAAAAAGCGACGTCTAATCCACGAGTAATGAATCATATGGATGAAATCATCGAATTTATTAAACAACTTGTAGATGAAGGCTACGCATATGAAAGCAACGGAGATGTGTATTTTAGAACACGTAAATTTGATGGATATGGTAAATTAAGCCATCAGTCTATTGATGATTTAAAAGTTGGCGCTCGTATAGAAGCAGGTGAACAAAAAGAAGATGCACTGGACTTTACGCTATGGAAAAAGGCAAAACCAGGAGAAATTTGTTGGGAGAGTCCATTTGGAAAAGGACGCCCAGGATGGCATATTGAATGCTCTGTAATGGCCTATCATGAATTAGGAAAAACAATAGATATCCATGCAGGGGGATCAGATTTACAATTTCCACATCATGAAAATGAAATAGCACAGTCTGAAGCACACAACCATGCGCCATTTGCTAATTATTGGATGCATAATGGTTTTATCAATATTGATAATGAAAAAATGAGTAAATCACTAGGCAATTTTATTTTAGTACACGATATTATTAAGGAAATTGATCCAGATGTATTACGTTTCTTCATGATTAGTGTTCACTATAGAAGTCCAATCAACTATAACCTTGAATTAGTGAATGCTGCTAAAAGTGGATTAGAGCGTATACGTAATAGTTATCAATTAATTAAAGAAAGGGAAACAATTGCAACTGATTTAGAAACACAGACAGATTATATTGATCAAATTAATGATATTTTAAAACACTTTGAAACTGTAATGGATGACGACTTTAATACAGCAAATGCAGTAACTGCATGGTATGATTTAGCGAAATTAGCTAATAAATATGTGCTAGAAAATACAACATCTACTAAAGTGATTCAACGTTTTAAAGAAGTATATCAAATTTTTAGTGACATATTAGGTGTGCCGTTAGAAGGAAAAGAAAATGATGTATTACTTGATGAAGACGTAGAGAAACTGATTGAAGAACGTAATGAAGCACGTAAAAATAAAGACTTTGCTCGAGCTGATGAAATTAGAGACATGTTAAAAGAACAAAATATTATTCTTGAAGATACGCCTCAAGGTGTAAGATTTAGAAGAGGCTAATATGGATGCTAAGCTACTAAATCCACTAACGTTAGCTTATATGGGAGATGCTGTATTGGATCAGCATATACGTGAATATATTGTGCTTAAATTACGAAGTAAACCGAATCGCTTACACCAAGTATCAAAACAATATGTATCTGCAAAGAGTCAAGCACAAACGCTTGAGTTATTAATAACAAAGGAATGGTTCACTGAAGAAGAACTAGATATTGTTAGAAGAGGTCGCAATGCTAAAAGTTATACGAAAGCTAAAAATACAGATGTACAAACGTATCGTAAAAGTTCAGGCTTGGAAGCTGTTATAGGATTTCTTTATTTAGATCATCGAAGTGAGCGGTTAAATGAGTTACTTGATACGATTGTACAAATTGTTGATGAAAGGTAGTGAACACAGTGGAAGATATCGTTATTGTCGGTAGACACGCTGTTAAAGAAGCAATTGTGTCTGGTCATACAATAAATAAAATTTGGATACAAGAAGGAATAAGAAAGCAGCAAATTAATGATATTTTAAAAAATGCTAAAGCACAGAAATTGATTATACAAACTGTCCCAAAATCCAAATTAGATAATTTAGCAAATGCACCTCATCAAGGTGTAGCTGCACTTATTGCACCATACGAATATGCAGATTTTGATCAATTTATTCAATCTCAAAAAGAAAAAAAAGACCTTTCTACAGTAATTATTTTAGATGGGTTAGAAGATCCACATAACCTTGGTTCTATCATTAGAACGGCAGATGCAAGCGGTGTAGATGGAGTGATTATCCCTAAGAGACGTTCTGTCGCCCTTACACAAACCGTTGCAAAAGCGTCAACAGGCGCGATTCAACATGTTCCAGTGATGCGTGTTACAAATTTATCAAAAACAATTGATGAGTTGAAAGATAATGGATATTGGGTAGCAGGAGCAGAAGCGGATAATGCTACAGATTACCGTAACATGGCTGCTGATATGCCATTAGCTATCGTAATTGGCAGTGAAGGGCAAGGTATGAGTAGGTTAGTTAAAGATAAATGTGATTTCTATATTAAAATTCCTATGGTAGGTCATGTTAATAGCTTAAATGCTTCTGTGGCTGCAAGTTTAATGATGTATGAAGTATATCGTAAACGACATCAAATTGGAGATACACAATGAAAGATAGATATCTAATTATTGATGGTTACAATATGATTGGTCAATCGAGAGAATTGAGTAAAGTAGCGAGAGAAAGTTTAGAGGAAGCGCGTGAACAACTCTTAGATGTAATTGCCAATTACAATGCAGTTGTCGCTGATGAAATTGTATGTGTATTTGACGCATATGAACAATCTGGTATAGAAAGAGAATACATTTATCATGGTGTTAAAACAGTTTTTACGAAAGAAAAAGAAACTGCAGATAGTTATATTGAGCGTTACGTATATAATTTATACAATAAACATACGACTCATATTACTGTAGTGACCAGTGATATGAGCGAACAACATGCTATTTTTGGAGCAGGTGCGTATCGAGTTTCATCAAGAGAAATGTGGCGAGATTTAGAAGAGAACGCAATGACTGTTAGTAAATCGGTAGATGATTTTAATGAACGTAAACCAAGAACTCGAATTTCGTTATCAAAAGATGTACTTGCAGAATTTGAAAAAATAAGACGAGGATATGGTAAAAAACATAAATAAGACAGTCTTGCCATTCAAAAGATGAGTCTTATACAATGTGCCTAACTTATAAAGAAAGGTTTTGTATATGACTTATCATTTTCAACAACTAGAAGATATATTTAAAGCTTTTCAATATAGCCAAAATACATTGGAGCAAGAACAGTTATTTGAAAACATAATAAATGTAATACGTCCTACACTTATTATGAAGTTTAGAGTGTTAGGTGTAGATCATCAAGAAATAGAAGATTTAATTCAAGATACCACGTTAAAGATATACTTAGCTTTACACACATTTAACTTTAATACGACCATTCCATTCGAACATTATTTAAATCGGCTAGTGTATTCTGTAAAAAAAGACTTTTGGAGAAAACGTTACGCTTTTAATCAACGTCAACAAATGTTAATTAATGAATGCATAGTAGAATATCGTTTAAATCAAATGACAAAACGGACAGAAGAACTATATTTAACTAGTTTAGGTAAAGAAGATTTGATAGATAGTTTTAGGAAGTTGAGTGGATTTGAAAAAGAAGTTGCCAATTTGCTTCTACTTGATTATTCACCAGCAGAAATAGCAAAACAACTAAATGTAAAAGATAAAGTAGTTTACAATAGTATTCAACGTTGTAAAATGAAAATGAAGCAATATTTATTAAAGTACAAATGCTAAGTATTTTAAAACAAGTTTGACAGTTTATTATAAATTTATGTATAGTATACTGGTATTATTATGAGCAAAGGTGAATTGATGTGAGAAAAGTACCTTTAGTTTGTGAAATGTGTGGTAGTAGAAACTATAATGTACCTAAAAAAGAAACATCAGCTAAGAGATTACAACTGAAGAAATATTGTTCTAGATGTAATGAACACACAATGCATAAAGAATCAAAGTAATGAGTGTATAAGCTGATACTTTGAAAAGCATGGAGGTAAGGTTATGGCTAAAGATAAAGACGCAAGTAAGAATAAAGAAAGTTTCTTCCAAGGCGTTAAAAATGAAATGGAAAAAACAAGTTGGCCTACGAAAGAAGAACTTTTTAAATATACTGTTATTGTAGTAGCTACAGTAATTTTCTTTATGGTATTTTTCTGGGTATTAGACGTAGGTATTGGTAATTTAATTCAATTATTTAGATAAGAGTAAGGAGTGACAACATGTCTGAAGAAGTTGGGGCTAAGCGTTGGTACGCAGTGCATACGTATTCTGGATATGAAAACAAAGTTAAAAAGAATTTAGAAAAAAGAGTAGAATCAATGAATATGACAGAGCAAATTTTTAGAGTTGTCATACCTGAAGAGGAAGAAACACAAGTTAAAGATGGAAAAGCAAAAAAACAAGTTAAAAAGACATTTCCTGGATATGTTTTAGTAGAACTTATTATGACAGATGAATCATGGTACGTTGTACGTAATACACCAGGTGTTACAGGATTTGTTGGTTCAGCAGGTGCAGGCTCAAAACCTAATCCATTACTTCCCGAGGAAATGAGATTCATCTTAAAACAAATGGGACTTAAAGAAAAAACAATCGATGTGGAATTAGATGTAGGTGAACAAGTTCGCATCAAATCAGGACCATTTGCAAACCAAGTTGGAGAAGTTCAAGAAATTGAAGCAGATAAATTTAAATTAACTGTATTAGTCGATATGTTTGGTAGAGAAACACCAGTTGAAGTAGAATTTGATCAAATAGAAAAATTATAATCAATTTAAATCGTAAAGTATGATTTGCTTAAAAAGATGAAATTTTACTATTGATTTTTAATTAAATTTAATGTTAAAATAATGTGGTCGCGTTTTTAAAGCGCTCATTTCGTCACGAAATGTTTATGAGTGGGAGGGCAAAACTGAGCCCTGTGACCACATCACGATATCAAGGAGGTGCACATCGTGGCTAAAAAAGTAGAAAAAGTAGTTAAATTACAAATTCCTGCAGGTAAAGCGAACCCAGCACCACCAGTTGGTCCAGCATTAGGTCAAGCAGGTGTGAACATCATGGGATTCTGTAAAGAATTCAATGCACGTACACAAGAACAAGCAGGTTTAATCATTCCGGTAGAAATCAGTGTATATGAAGACCGTTCATTTACATTCATTACTAAAACTCCACCGGCTCCAGTACTACTTAAAAAAGCAGCTGGCGTTGAAAAAGGTTCTGGTGAACCAAATAAAACTAAAGTTGCTACAGTAACTAAAGATCAAGTACGTGAAATTGCTCAAACAAAAATGCAAGATTTAAACGCTGCAGACGAAGAAGCAGCTATGCGTATTATCGAAGGTACTGCACGTAGTATGGGTATCACTGTACAATAATTATTTAATGAAAATTAGTTTGAACTTGAAATAAACTGATAGACGATAGCAGGTAACAGAAACGACAACATATATTGTCTATGATTAGTCTCTAGTAAATTAATATTTATTATTGACATCATCTGTTATCTGCTCTTAACTTGTGTAAATCACACAAGTAAGCGTGGGAGGAAATTCCGCTAAAACCACTAAAGGAGGAACAATAAATGGCTAAAAAAGGTAAAAAGTATCAAGAAGCAGCTAATAAAGTTGATCGTACTAAATACTATAGTGTTGAAGAAGCGATTAAATTAGCTAAAGAAACTAGTATCGCTAACTTTGATGCATCAGTTGAAGTAGCATTCCGTTTAGGTATTGATACACGTAAAAATGACCAACAAATCCGTGGTGCAGTAGTGCTACCAAACGGTACTGGTAAATCACAACGTGTATTAGTTTTCGCTAAAGGCGATAAAATTACAGAAGCAGAAGAAGCAGGCGCAGATTACGTAGGTGAATCTGAATATGCTCAAAAAATCCAACAAGGTTGGTTCGACTTTGACGTAGTAGTAGCTACACCAGACATGATGGGTGAAGTTGGTAAATTAGGTCGTGTATTAGGACCTAAAGGTTTAATGCCAAACCCTAAAACTGGCACAGTAACTATGGACGTTAAAAAAGCTGTAGAAGAAATCAAAGCAGGTAAAGTTGAATATCGTGCTGAAAAAGCAGGTATCGTACATGCTACAATCGGTAAAGTATCTTTCGACGAAGACAAATTAGTTGAAAACTTTAATGCTTTACAAGATGTTTTAGCTAAAGCTAAACCAGCATCTGCTAAAGGTACTTACTTCAAATCTGTTGCTGTAACTACAACAATGGGTCCTGGAGTTAAGGTAGATACTTCTTCATTTAAAATTTAATTTTAAATATATAAATAGATTATAGACTGGTAGATAATCATTGCTTCTTTTGAGAAAAAGATAGGATAAATTTTCTTCCAGTCTTTTTTAAAAAACAATTGACATATTACAATAAACAAGTTATATTATTTATTGTGATTATTTTACCTAAGACAGTAGGAGTTAATTTTTAACTTAAAACAATATCCTACCGAGGCTAAAATTGACTTGAACGTGATGATTATTATAATGATCTTTCAAGCACTTTTTGCCGTGGGTAGAAAGTGCTTTTTTTATTAAAAAAGCACCAAAAATAAAAATGGAGGTGTCTGAATGTCTGCTATTATTGAAGCTAAAAAACAACAAGTTGATGTTATTGCTGAACAACTTAAAAATTCAATTTCAACTGTTATCGTTGACTACCGTGGTTTAACTGTTGCAGAAGTAACTGACTTACGTGCTCAATTACGTGAAGCTGGTGTTGAGTATAAAGTATACAAAAATACATTAGTTCGCCGTGCAGCTGAAAAAGCAGGTATCGAAGGCTTAGATGAATTCTTAACTGGTCCTACAGCTATTGCTACAACTACTGATGATGTAGTTGCTCCAGCAAAAGTTATCGCAGGATTCGCTAAAGAACATGAAGCTTTAGAAATTAAAACAGGCGTTATGGAAGGTAGCGTTATCTCAGCAGAAGAAGTTAAAACTGTTGGTTCATTACCTTCACACGATGGTCTTGTATCTATGCTTTTATCTGTATTACAAGCTCCAGTACGCAACTTCGCTTATGCGGTTAAAGCTGTTGGAGAACAAAAAGAAGAAAGCGCTGAATAATTGCGCATAAAATTTTAAAATAAATGGAGGAATAATAAAATGGCTAATCAAGAACAAATCATTGAAGCAATTAAAGAAATGTCAGTATTAGAATTAAACGATTTAGTAAAAGCAATTGAAGAAGAATTTGGTGTAACAGCAGCAGCTCCTGTAGCAGCAGCTGGTGCAGCTGGTGGCGCAGACGCTGGCGCAGAAAAAACTGAATTTGACGTTGAATTAACTTCAGCTGGATCTTCAAAAATCAAAGTTGTTAAAGCAGTTAAAGAAGCAACTGGCTTAGGCTTAAAAGATGCTAAAGAATTAGTAGACAACGCTCCTAAAGTAATCAAAGAAGCTGTTGCTAAAGAAGAAGCTGAAAAACTTAAAGAACAATTAGAAGAAGTTGGAGCTACTGTAGAATTAAAATAATTCTAGTATCTTAACTTAATATATAAGTAAATCATTTTAACTTAGTCACTTTAGTGTGAAGCGTTAATGATAACTTAAATTCTTTGAGAAATTAAAACCCCGTTATTGTTGATAACGGGGTTTTAATTCATTTTCTAATAAAATAGATGAACAAATAAAGAGGTGAAATCATGAGCCACTATTATGATGAAAATCCTGAAGTACAAAGTGATGAAAAAACAATTCAATACTATTATCATACATCTCAGTTAAAATTAACGACAGATGCTGGCGTTTTTTCAAAAGGAAAAGTAGATTTTGGATCTGACTTATTAGTACAATCATTTTTAAAAGAACATCCACCAGGTCCAAGTAAATGTATCGTAGATGTTGGTTGTGGTTATGGCCCTATCGGCTTAATGATTGCTAAAGTCTCACCACATCATCAAATTACTATGGTGGATGTAAATCAAAGAGCGTTACATTTAGCTGAAAAAAATAAAAAACAAAATCAGATTGATAATGTCATCATTAAAGAAAGTGATGGACTGTCACAAGTTGAAAATGAACACTTTGACTTTGTATTAACAAATCCACCAATTAGAGCTGGAAAAAATGTTGTTCATCGAATTTTTGAAGAAGCATATCAAAAGCTAAACAATCAAGGTGAACTTTATGTTGTCATTCAGAAAAAGCAAGGTATGCCTTCTGCTAAAAAGAAAATGGAAGAAATATTTAATAATGTAGAAACTGTGAACAAAAGTAAAGGATACTATATATTGAAGAGTCAAAAAGGTTGATTTCAAAATGGTATTCTGATATAGTTATAAAATGTAAAAATTTATGTTCAACAAGTGTGTACTTTTACGCAAAATGAGCACGATAAACAAGAATAAGAAAAGAATCGAAAATGGTGTCATCAATTGTGTTGCCGTTTTCTTTTTGTCTTGTTATGTGAAATTTTGTATATAAGTTCAACACAATATTTGAGGGGTGAATCTGTTTGGCAGGTCAAGTTGTCCAATATGGAAGACATCGTAAACGTAGAAATTATGCGAGAATTTCAGAAGTATTAGAATTACCTAACTTAATAGAAATTCAAACTAAATCTTATGACTGGTTCTTAAAAGAAGGTTTATTAGAAATGTTCCGTGACATTTCACCAATTGAAGATTTCACTGGAAACTTATCTTTAGAATTTGTGGATTATAGATTAGGTGAACCGAAATATGATTTAGAAGAATCAAAAAATCGTGACGCTACTTATGCTGCACCTCTTCGTGTTAAAGTACGTCTCATTATCAAAGAAACTGGTGAAGTTAAAGAACAAGAAGTTTTCATGGGTGACTTCCCGTTAATGACTGATACTGGTACGTTCGTAATTAATGGTGCAGAACGTGTTATCGTTTCACAATTAGTACGTTCACCATCAGTATATTTTAACGAAAATATAGATAAAAATGGACGTGAAAATTACGACGCAACGATTATTCCAAACCGTGGTGCGTGGTTAGAATTTGAAACAGATGCTAAAGACATCGTTTACGTTCGAATTGATAGAACACGTAAATTACCTTTAACAGTATTATTACGTGCTTTAGGGTTCTCTAGTGATCAAGAAATTATTGATTTATTAGGAGATAGTGAATACTTACGTAATACGCTTGAAAAAGATAGTACTGAAAATACTGAACAAGCTTTATTAGAAATCTATGAACGTTTACGTCCTGGTGAACCACCAACAGTTGAAAACGCAAAAAGCTTATTATATTCACGCTTTTTCGACCCTAAACGCTATGACTTAGCTAGTGTTGGTCGTTACAAAGCAAATAAAAAATTACACCTAAAACATCGTTTGTTTAATCAAAAATTAGCTGAACCAATTGTTGACAGTGAAACAGGCGAAATTGTTGCTGAAGAAGGAACAGTTTTAGATCGTCGTAAATTAGATGAAATTATGGATGTTTTAGAATCAAATGCAAATAATGAAGTATTTGAATTAGAAGGTAGTGTTATTGACGAACCTGTAGAAATCCAATCAATTAAAGTATATGTTCCAAATGATGAAGAAGGACGCACTACAACAGTGATTGGTAATGCATTACCTGATTCAGAAGTGAAATGTATTACACCGGCAGATATTATTGCCTCAATGAGTTATTTCTTTAACTTATTGAATGGTATTGGTTATACAGATGATATCGACCATTTAGGTAATCGTCGCTTACGTTCAGTAGGTGAACTTTTACAAAACCAATTCCGTATTGGTTTATCTAGAATGGAACGTGTAGTTCGTGAAAGAATGTCTATTCAAGACACTGATTCAATTACACCACAACAATTAATTAATATTAGACCTGTAATTGCTTCAATTAAAGAATTCTTTGGTAGTTCTCAATTGTCTCAATTCATGGACCAAGCTAATCCATTAGCAGAGTTAACACATAAACGTCGTCTTTCAGCTTTAGGACCTGGTGGTTTAACACGTGAACGTGCACAAATGGAAGTTCGTGACGTACACTATTCTCACTATGGTCGTATGTGTCCAATTGAAACACCAGAGGGACCAAACATTGGTTTAATTAACTCACTATCAAGTTATGCACGTGTTAATGAATTTGGTTTCATCGAAACACCATATCGTAAAGTAGATATTGATACAAATTCAATTACTGATCAAATTGATTATTTAACTGCTGATGAAGAGGATAGCTATGTAGTTGCGCAAGCTAATTCTCGTTTAGACGAAAACGGTCGTTTCCTAGATGATGAAGTTGTATGTCGTTTCCGTGGTAACAACACAGTTATGGCAAAAGAAAAAATGGATTATATGGATGTATCTCCTAAACAAGTAGTATCAGCAGCGACAGCTTGTATTCCATTCCTAGAAAATGATGACTCTAACCGTGCGTTAATGGGTGCGAACATGCAACGTCAAGCAGTACCATTGATGAATCCTGAAGCCCCATTTGTTGGTACAGGTATGGAACATGTAGCAGCTCGTGACTCTGGAGCAGCAATTACTGCAAAACATAGAGGCCGTGTTGAACATGTTGAGTCTAATGAAGTTTTAGTTCGTCGTTTAGTTGAAGAAAATGGAACTGAACATGAAGGCGAATTAGATCGTTACCCATTAGCTAAATTTAAACGTTCAAACTCTGGTACTTGTTATAATCAACGTCCAATTGTTTCTGTAGGTGACGTTGTAGAATATAATGAAATTTTAGCAGACGGTCCTTCTATGGAATTAGGAGAAATGGCATTAGGTCGTAACGTCGTTGTAGGTTTCATGACTTGGGACGGTTATAACTATGAGGATGCTGTTATCATGAGTGAACGATTAGTTAAAGATGATGTGTATACTTCAATTCATATTGAAGAATACGAATCTGAAGCACGTGATACTAAATTAGGACCTGAAGAAATTACACGTGATATTCCTAACGTTTCTGAAAGTGCCCTTAAAAACTTAGACGATCGAGGTATCGTATACGTTGGTGCAGAAGTTAAAGATGGAGATATCTTAGTTGGTAAAGTAACGCCAAAAGGTGTAACAGAATTAACTGCAGAAGAAAGATTATTACATGCAATCTTTGGTGAAAAAGCAAGAGAAGTTCGTGATACTTCACTACGTGTGCCACATGGTGCAGGTGGTATTGTTCTAGACGTTAAAGTATTTAATCGTGAAGAAGGCGATGATACATTATCACCAGGTGTGAACCAACTCGTTCGTGTATATATTGTTCAAAAACGTAAAATCCATGTTGGGGACAAAATGTGTGGTCGTCATGGTAACAAAGGGGTTATCTCTAAAATTGTTCCTGAAGAAGATATGCCTTACTTACCAGATGGACGTCCAATCGATATCATGTTAAACCCATTAGGCGTACCATCACGTATGAACATTGGACAAGTTTTAGAGTTACATTTAGGTATGGCTGCTAAAAACTTAGGTATTCATGTTGCTTCTCCAGTATTCGATGGTGCAAATGACGATGATGTATGGTCTACAATTGAAGAAGCTGGTATGGCACGTGATGGTAAAACAGTATTATATGATGGACGTACTGGTGAACCATTTGATAATCGTATTTCTGTTGGAGTAATGTATATGCTTAAACTTGCTCACATGGTTGACGACAAATTGCATGCGCGTTCAACTGGACCTTACTCACTTGTTACACAACAACCACTTGGTGGTAAAGCACAATTCGGTGGACAACGTTTCGGTGAGATGGAGGTATGGGCACTTGAAGCTTATGGTGCAGCATACACATTACAAGAAATCTTAACTTATAAATCTGACGACACTGTAGGTCGTGTTAAAACATACGAATCTATCGTTAAAGGTGAAAATATTTCAAAACCAAGTGTTCCTGAATCATTCCGTGTATTGATGAAAGAATTACAAAGTTTAGGTTTAGATGTAAAAGTTATGGATGAACATGATAATGAAATCGAAATGGCCGATGTTGATGACGAAGATGCAACTGAACGCAAAGTAGATTTACAACAAAAAGATGTTCCAGAAACTCAAAAAGAAACTAACGAATAATAAAAATATAAGTCTAAGATGCATAAACATGAGTTGCGTAATCTAATCAATAGTTAGATTATGCACTGATGTGCATCTTATACATGTGATGTCAGTTTCAGTAAATGTAAATCAATCAAATAGCACAGCTAATCTAAATTGAAGGAGGTAGGCTCCTTGATTGATGTAAATAATTTCCATTATATGAAAATCGGTTTAGCCTCACCTGAAAAGATCCGTTCTTGGTCATATGGTGAAGTAAAAAAACCAGAAACAATTAACTATCGTACTTTGAAACCTGAGAAAGATGGTCTTTTCTGTGAAAGAATTTTCGGACCTACAAAAGACTGGGAATGTAGTTGTGGTAAGTACAAACGTGTACGCTACAAAGGTATGGTTTGTGACCGCTGTGGTGTAGAAGTCACAAAATCTAAAGTTCGTCGTGAAAGAATGGGTCATATTGAATTAGCAGCACCTGTTTCTCACATTTGGTACTTTAAAGGTATTCCAAGTCGTATGGGTCTTTTATTAGATATGTCTCCAAGATCATTAGAAGAAGTTATTTATTTTGCTTCTTATGTGGTTGTTGATCCTGGTCCAACTGGTTTAGAGAAAAAATCTCTGCTATCTGAAGCAGAATTCAGAGAATATTATGATAAATATCCAGGTCAATTTGTAGCAAAAATGGGAGCAGAAGGTATTAAAGACCTATTAGAAGAAATTGATTTAGATGAAGAATTAAAATTATTACGTGATGAATTAGAATCAGCAACTGGACAACGATTAACACGTGCAATTAAACGTTTAGAAGTTGTAGAATCATTTAGAAATTCTGGAAATAATCCTTCATGGATGATTTTAGATGTACTACCAATTATTCCACCAGAAATTCGTCCTATGGTTCAATTAGATGGTGGACGTTTTGCAACAAGTGATTTAAATGATTTATATCGTCGCGTTATTAACCGTAATAATCGTTTGAAACGTTTATTAGATCTTGGTGCTCCTGGTATCATCGTTCAAAACGAAAAACGTATGTTGCAAGAAGCAGTAGATGCATTAATTGATAATGGTCGTCGTGGCCGTCCAGTAACTGGTCCAGGTAATAGACCATTGAAATCTTTATCACACATGTTAAAAGGTAAACAAGGTCGTTTCCGTCAAAACTTACTTGGTAAACGTGTTGACTACTCAGGTCGTTCAGTAATCGCAGTAGGACCAAGTTTAAAAATGTATCAATGTGGTCTTCCAAAAGAAATGGCACTTGAATTATTTAAACCTTTCGTGATGAAAGAATTAGTGCAACGTGAAATCGCAACAAACATTAAAAATGCGAAAAGTAAAATTGAACGCATGGATGATGAAGTATGGGATGTATTAGAAGATGTCATTAGAGAACACCCAGTATTACTTAACCGTGCGCCAACGCTTCATAGATTAGGTATTCAAGCTTTTGAGCCTACTTTAGTAGAAGGTCGTGCAATCCGTTTACATCCACTTGTAACAACAGCTTATAATGCTGACTTTGATGGTGACCAAATGGCGGTACACGTACCATTATCTAAAGAAGCACAAGCAGAAGCACGTATGTTAATGTTAGCTGCACAAAACATTTTGAATCCTAAAGATGGTAAACCAGTCGTTACACCATCACAAGATATGGTATTAGGTAACTATTACTTAACTTTAGAACGTAAAGATGCTATAAATACTGGTACAATCTATAACGATACAAATGAAGTACTTAAAGCATATGCAAATGGTTATGTTCACTTACACACACGTATAGGTTTACATGCGCGTTCACTTAATAATCCTACATTCACTGAAGAACAAAATAATAAAATTTTAGCTACTTCAGTAGGTAAAGTGATCTTTAATGAAATCATTCCAGATTCATTTGCATATATTAATGAACCAACTCAAGAAAACTTAGAAGATAGAACACCTGATAAATATTTTGTTGATCCGACACAGTTAGGTGAAGGTGGACTTAAATCTTACTTTGAAGAGCAAGAACTTACTGCACCTTTCAACAAAAAATTCTTAGGTAACATTATCGCAGAAGTATTTAATAGATTTAGCATTACAGATACATCAATGATGCTTGACCGCATGAAAGATTTAGGATTTAAATTCTCATCTAAAGCTGGTATTACAGTTGGTGTATCGGACATCGTAGTACTTCCAGATAAACAACAAATTTTAGATGAGCATGAAAAATTAGTAGAACGTGTATCTAAACAATTTAATCGTGGTTTGATTACTGAAGATGAACGTTATAACGCTGTTGTTGAAATTTGGACGGATGCTAAAGATCAAATTCAAGGAGAATTAATGAAATCTCTTGAAAAAACTAACCCAATCTTTATGATGAGTGACTCAGGTGCCCGTGGTAACGCATCTAACTTTACACAATTAGCTGGTATGCGTGGATTAATGGCTGCACCATCAGGTAAAATTATTGAGTTACCAATTACATCATCATTCCGTGAAGGTTTAACAGTATTAGAATACTTCATTTCAACACATGGTGCGCGTAAAGGTCTTGCCGATACTGCACTTAAAACAGCCGACTCAGGTTATCTTACTCGTCGTCTTGTTGATGTTGCACAAGATGTTATTGTACGTGAAGAAGATTGTGGCACAGACCGTGGTTTATTAGTTTCTGATATTAAAGAAGGTACAGAAATGATTGAACCATTTATTGAACGTATTGAAGGACGCTATTCTAAAGAAACAATTCGTCATCCTGAAACTGACGAAATCATTATTCGTCCTGATGAATTAATCACACCTGAAATTGCTAAGAAAATTACAGATGCAGGTATTGAAAAAATGTATATCCGTTCAGCATTTACATGTAATACTCGCCATGGTGTATGCGAAAAATGTTACGGTAAAAACCTTGCTACAGGTGAAAAAGTTGAAGTGGGTGAAGCAGTTGGTACAATTGCCGCTCAATCAATCGGTGAACCTGGTACCCAACTTACAATGCGTACTTTCCATACAGGTGGGGTAGCAGGAAGCGATATCACTCAAGGTCTTCCTCGTATCCAAGAGATTTTTGAAGCACGTAATCCTAAAGGTCAAGCGGTAATTACTGAAATTGAAGGTGTCGTTGAAGATATTAAATTAGCAAAAGATCGCCAACAGGAAATTGTGATTAAAGGCGCTAATGAAACAAGATCTTATCTTGCTTCTGGTACTTCAAGAATTAAAGTAGAAATTGGCCAATCAGTAGAACGTGGAGAAGTATTAACTGAAGGTTCTATTGAACCTAAGAACTTCTTAGCTGTTGCTGGTTTAAATGCGACTGAAAGTTACTTACTTAAAGAAGTACAAAAAGTTTATCGTATGCAAGGTGTAGAAATTGACGATAAACACGTGGAAGTAATGGTTAGACAAATGTTACGTAAAGTAAGAATTATCGAAGCTGGTGACACTAAACTTCTACCAGGATCATTAGTAGATATTCATAACTTTACTGATGCAAATAGAGAAGCGTTTAAAGAACGTAAACGCCCAGCTACTGCAAAACCAGTATTACTAGGTATTACTAAAGCATCTCTTGAAACAGAAAGTTTCTTATCAGCAGCTTCATTCCAAGAAACAACTCGTGTACTTACTGATGCTGCCATCAAAGGTAAACGTGATGACTTACTAGGACTTAAAGAGAATGTTATTATTGGTAAACTTATTCCAGCTGGTACAGGTATGAGACGTTATAGCGACGTTAAATACGATAAAGTTGGTACTCCAGTAGTTGAAACTGAAGAAACAGAAGTGACTGAATAATTGATACGAAAGTAACTTGGAACTTTAGCCAGTTCCAAGTTCTTTTGTTTTAATGTTTCAAAAAAAACATAAAAAATGTTGACGAAATACTATATAAAGTGTTATTATTGTAAAGGTTGATGCAAGCAGAACTTTGGAGGATATTTAATGTCTAATGAAAAAGTTGCACGCTTTAACAAACAACACGTTGTAGTTGGTCTTAAACAAACGCTAAAAGCGTTAAAAAAAGATCAAGTTGCATCATTGATTATTGCTAAAGATGTTGAGGTATATTTGTTATCTCAAGTATTTAGTCAAATCAATCATAAAAACATACCAATTACTTATTTCGAAAGCAAATCTGCTTTAGGAAAAGCAGTAGGTATTAATGTTAATGCGACAATCGTTGCGTTATTGAATGAGAATTAGTAAGTTTTATACTTACTAAATTTTATTTAACCTAAAAATGAACCACCTGGATGTGTGGAATTAAAAAGTGAAGAGAGGAGGACATTCAATGCCAACTATTAACCAATTAGTACGTAAACCTAGACAAAGCAAATCTAAAAAATCAGATTCACCAGCGTTAAACAGAGGTTTCAATAGTAAAAAGAAACAATTTACTAACTTAAACTCACCTCAAAAACGTGGTGTTTGTACTCGTGTAGGTACAATGACACCTAAAAAACCTAACTCAGCGTTACGTAAATATGCACGTGTGCGTTTATCAAACAACATTGAAATCAATGCATACATTCCTGGTATCGGCCATAACTTACAAGAACACAGTGTAGTACTTGTACGTGGTGGACGTGTAAAAGACTTACCTGGTGTGCGTTACCATATTGTACGTGGTGCACTTGATACTTCAGGTGTAGATGGACGTAGACAAGGACGTTCATTATACGGAACTAAAAAACCTAAAAATTAATTTTAAGATTGTGTAAATTTTACTATCAATTTTTAAGAATATATTATAATAGGAAGGGAGGACTTTATAATGCCTCGTAAAGGATCAGTACCTAAAAGAGACGTATTACCAGATCCAATTCATAACTCTAAGTTAGTTACAAAATTAATTAACAAAATTATGTTAGATGGTAAACGCGGAACAGCGCAAAGAATTCTTTATTCTGCATTTGACCTTGTGGAACAACGCAGTGGTCGTGATGCTTTAGAAGTATTCGAAGAAGCTATTAATAACATTATGCCAGTATTAGAAGTAAAAGCACGTCGTGTAGGTGGTTCTAACTACCAAGTACCTGTTGAGGTGCGTCCAGAACGTCGTACTACTTTAGGATTACGTTGGTTAGTAAACTATGCTCGTCTTCGTGGTGAAAAAACTATGGAAGATCGTTTAGCTAACGAAATCTTAGATGCTGCTAATAATACAGGTGGTGCAGTCAAAAAACGTGAGGATACTCATAAAATGGCTGAAGCGAACAAAGCATTCGCTCACTATCGTTGGTAAGATTAAAGCTTTAACCCTGAGTGTGTTCCGTCATATTAGTTTGCAAAGTAATATGGTTCATGCTTAGGGCATCGCCATATTCTATAGTACTTATTCAGTAATAACTGGAAGGAGAAAAACAATGGCTAGAGAATTTTCTTTGAAAAACACTCGTAATATCGGTATCATGGCTCACATCGATGCTGGTAAAACAACTACGACTGAACGTATTCTTTATTATACAGGTCGTATCCACAAAATTGGTGAAACACACGAAGGTGCTTCACAAATGGACTGGATGGAACAAGAACAAGATCGTGGTATTACAATTACATCAGCTGCAACAACAGCTTCTTGGAAAGACCACCGTGTTAACATTATCGATACACCAGGACACGTAGACTTCACTGTAGAGGTTGAACGTTCATTACGTGTACTTGATGGTGCGGTTACTGTACTTGATGCTCAATCAGGTGTAGAACCTCAAACTGAAACAGTTTGGCGTCAAGCTACTACTTATGGAGTTCCTCGTATTGTATTCGTTAACAAAATGGATAAACTTGGTGCAAACTTTGAGTATTCAGTAAGCACATTACATGATCGCTTACAAGCCAATGCTGCGCCTATCCAATTACCAATTGGTGCCGAAGATGAATTTGAAGCAATCATTGACTTAGTTGAAATGAAATGCTACAAATATACAAATGACTTAGGTACAGAAATTGAAGAAATTGAAATTCCTGAAGATCACAAAGAAAGAGCAGAAGAAGCTCGTTCTAACTTAATTGAAGCTGTTGCAGAAACTAGCGACGAATTAATGGAAAAATATCTTAGTGACGAAGAAATTTCAGTAGAAGAATTAAAAGATGCTATCCGTCAAGCTACTACTAACGTAGAATTCTACCCAGTACTTTGTGGTACAGCATTTAAAAACAAAGGTGTTCAATTAATGCTTAATGCAGTAATTGATTACTTACCATCACCTTTAGATGTTAAACCTATTGTAGGCCATCGTGCTGAAAATCCTGAAGAAGAAGTAATTGCAAAAGCTGATGATAGTGCTGAATTTGCAGCATTAGCTTTCAAAGTTATGACTGACCCTTATGTTGGTAAATTAACTTTCTTCCGTGTATATTCAGGTACATTAACATCTGGTTCATACGTTAAAAACTCAACTAAAAATAAACGTGAACGTGTAGGTCGTTTATTACAAATGCACGCGAACTCTCGTCAAGAAATTGACACTGTATATTCAGGGGATATCGCTGCAGCTGTAGGTCTTAAAGATACAGGTACTGGTGACACTTTATGTGGTGAGAAAAATGACATTATCTTGGAATCAATGGAATTCCCAGAACCAGTTATTCACTTATCAGTAGAGCCTAAATCAAAAGCTGACCAAGATAAAATGACTCAAGCGTTAGTTAAATTACAAGAAGAAGACCCTACTTTCCATGCACACACTGACGAAGAAACTGGACAAGTTATCATCGGCGGTATGGGTGAATTACACTTAGATATCTTAGTTGACCGTATGAAAAAAGAATTCAACGTTGAATGTAATGTAGGTGCTCCAATGGTTTCATACCGTGAAACATTTAGACAACCTGCTCAAGTTCAAGGTAAATTCTCTCGTCAATCTGGTGGTCGTGGTCAATATGGTGACGTTCATATTGAATTCACTCCTAACGAAACTGGTGCAGGTTTCGAATTCGAAAATGCTATCGTTGGTGGTGTAGTTCCTCGTGAATACATTCCATCAGTTGAAGCTGGTCTTAAAGATGCTATGGAAAACGGTGTATTAGCTGGTTATCCATTAATTGATGTTAAAGCTAAATTATTTGATGGTTCATACCATGATGTCGATTCATCAGAAATGGCCTTCAAAATTGCTGCGTCATTAGCACTTAAAGAAGCTGCTAAAAAATGTGATCCAGTTATCTTAGAACCAATGATGAAAGTTACAATCGAAATGCCTGAAGAATACATGGGCGATATCATGGGTGACGTAACGGCTCGTCGTGGACGTGTTGATGGTATGGAACCACGTGGTAATGCACAAGTTGTTAACGCTTATGTACCACTTTCAGAAATGTTTGGTTATGCAACTTCATTACGTTCTAACACTCAAGGTCGCGGTACTTACACTATGTACTTTGATCATTATGCAGAAGTTCCAAAATCAATTGCTGAAGAAATCATCAAAAAAAATAAAGGTGAATAATATAACTTGTTTTAACTAGTAAATCTAGGTAAAATACAGCTTGAGCTTATTAATTAAGCATTCATCTTTATGAATTGATTTTTTATTCAAAATGCATTATAAAAGAACTATAAATTCTTTTTAGAACAATCATTATGTCTCATGATAGTGAGTAACTATCATGAGAGATAATATTGAAATAACTTTAACTAGAATAGGAGAGATTTAATAATGGCAAAAGAAAAATTTGATCGCTCAAAAGAACATGCCAATATTGGTACTATCGGTCACGTTGACCATGGTAAAACTACTTTAACAGCTGCTATCGCAACTGTATTAGCTAAAAATGGTGACACTGTAGCACAATCATATGACATGATTGACAACGCTCCAGAAGAAAAAGAACGTGGTATTACAATCAATACTGCACACATCGAATATCAAACTGACAAACGTCACTATGCTCACGTTGACTGCCCAGGACACGCTGACTATGTTAAAAACATGATTACTGGTGCTGCTCAAATGGACGGCGGTATCTTAGTAGTATCTGCTGCTGACGGTCCAATGCCACAAACTCGTGAACACATTCTTTTATCACGTAACGTTGGTGTACCAGCATTAGTAGTATTCTTAAACAAAGTTGACATGGTTGACGATGAAGAATTATTAGAATTAGTTGAAATGGAAGTACGTGACTTATTATCTGAATACGACTTCCCAGGTGACGACGTACCTGTAATCGCTGGTTCAGCTTTAAAAGCTTTAGAAGGCGATGCTCAATACGAAGAAAAAATCTTAGAATTAATGCAAGCAGTTGATGATTATATTCCAACTCCAGAACGTGACTCTGATAAACCATTCATGATGCCAGTTGAGGACGTATTCTCAATCACTGGTCGTGGTACTGTTGCTACAGGCCGTGTTGAACGTGGTCAAATCAAAGTTGGTGAAGAAGTTGAAATTATTGGTATCAAAGATACTTCTAAAACAACTGTTACTGGTGTAGAAATGTTCCGTAAATTATTAGACTACGCTGAAGCTGGTGACAACATCGGTGCTTTATTACGTGGTGTTGCTCGTGAAGATGTACAACGTGGTCAAGTATTAGCTGCTCCAGGTTCAATTACACCTCACACAAAATTTAAAGCAGACGTATACGTTTTATCAAAAGATGAAGGTGGACGTCATACTCCATTCTTCACTAACTATCGTCCACAATTCTATTTCCGTACTACAGACGTAACTGGTGTTGTTAACTTACCAGAAGGTACTGAAATGGTAATGCCTGGCGACAACGTTGAAATGACAGTAGAATTAATCGCTCCTATCGCGATTGAAGACGGTACTCGTTTCTCAATCCGTGAAGGTGGACGTACTGTAGGATCAGGCGTTGTAACTGAAATCTTCGAATAATTTATTTATTTGATATGGAAGGCTCCCTTATTGGGAGTCTTTTTTGTTTGAAAATAAAACTTAAGTTCACTATGCTTTAATTTGATAAATATTATTAATAATACGAGTCTGGAACATAAAGTTTCTGTATAAGTGAAAAAAACAAGTCTATTGAAATAATATAGAACTTGTCTTTTTTATAAATTTTGATTATTTTTAACTCGTTGGGTTGCTCATTTTCTTATATTGAGGGCCATTAGTAGAGTAAGTTGAGTCATGTGATATCCTTTATATATAAGAAACCTTGTTAATTTAGTTTATTGGTATTTATTAAATTATACGAAAGGGCCTTATTTTTTTAAGTATTTGGTCGAGACTCTTGTGTGAACAGGACAGGCTGAAGTTTTCCACTAAGAAAGCGTGCCAACATTATGTAGTATTGTAAATAAAGAAACCAGTAAATAAGTTTATAATAAACACATTTACTGGCTATTTTGTTAGGAATTATGTCCCAGCCTCTTTTTTATATTTTAAGATTTATAATACATATTTAACAATGAATTAAAAAACTCTTTCAAGTTCTAAGATTTTAAGAAACTCACTTGCAGCATATTTAAATGCTGTTTCATCGATATCAAAATGTGGATTGTGATGAGGCGCTGTAATACCTTTATCAGTATTGCCACATCCGGTTAAGAAAAATGCACCAGGACGGACTTTAAGATAGTGTGAAAAGTCTTCACCAATCATCATCAGTTCTGATTTATTAAAACGTAAATGTAAATCATTTGCCGCTTGTTTAACTATTTCATAGCCTTCTTCATGATTATGAACTGGTAAATATCCTTTAATATATTCCATGTCATAAGTGATATCATTCGCTAATGCAAGACCTTGCAATAACTTATCCATTTTCTCTTGAACATGGGATTGTATTTCTGTATCAAATGTACGTACTGTCCCTTTACAAAAGGCTGAATCAGGAATAACACTATCAGAAGAACCGGCTTGTACCATTCCAAAGGTTAATACTGCTTCTTTTACAGGATCAATTGTACGTGAGATGATTTTTTGAGCACTTAGTATAAACTCAGCCATAATTACAATTGGATCAATAGTTTCATGAGGTTTAGCACCATGTCCACCTCTTCCTTTAATGGTAATAGAGAATTCGTCTGGAGAAGCCATAATGGCACCTGGTCTTGAATAAATAGTACCAGTAGGATAACCACTCCAAAGATGTGTACCATAAATTTTATCAACATCTTTTAAGCAACCGTCATCAATCATTTCTTGAGAGCCACCAGGCATAATTTCTTCGCCATATTGAAAAATAAATACAACATTTCCTTTTAATAAGTGGCGATGTTCATGAACAATTTCAGCAACACCTAATAAAATGGCGGTATGACCGTCGTGGCCACAGGCATGCATAAATCCATCGTTTTTAGATTTATATGGAACTTTATTTAATTCTTGGATAGGTAATGCATCGAAATCCGCACGAAATGCAATAGTCGGACCATTTCCATTTCCTTTAAAAGTTGCTTTGATGCCATTTCTACCAACAGGTGACACAATCTCACAGTCTAAATGACTTAACTGATTGAGAATGTAGTTATGTGTCCATGTTTCTTCAAAAGAAGGCTCCGGATATTGATGCATATAACGACGCATTTGAATCATTTTATTTTCTTTTTCACTGGCTAATTGAAACCAATCAAACACATTGACCACTTCTTCCTAATTATTATGAACTTTAGTATAACAAATTCTACTATAACTCAGTAGTCAGTAATTATAATTTTAATAAAAGACAGACTAACAGATATTAAATGAATTGTCTTATAACATAAAATGATTATGATGATAATAAATTATGATGAATCAATAACAAAAGAGAAAAGATGATGCACATGGTTCAGTTGTGATAGATAAAGACGCAGGAATAGTAAACATTTAGGCTTACAAGATAAAAGTAATTTTTAAATTGGTGCATTATTTAAAGGTATCTGTGTCGTAGGTGGTTTATATAGTACGTAGTAAAAATGTTAGATCACACACTTAAGGTATGAAAAAATTGGAAAAGAGCTAAATATTATTAAATAAACGTTTCATTAGTTTGAATATGCAAATGGATTGTTTTTTATTTTCAGTGGTACACTAATTGTAAAAAAGAGGGATATACATGCTAGAATTAAGAAAACTAGAATATAAAGATGAAGAAAGTTTAATTCGATATTTACAATATTGGTATGATAACAATGAGAAAATTATTCCAGATAATACCGATATAGCACATTATCAATCTTTTGAACAAATGGTAGAACAATTACATCATCCACCCGTGAATACGAATATGGTACCTTCTACAACATTATTTTATTTCAAAAATGATGATATTGTCGGCGCAGTAAATATTCGTCATGAACTTAATGATAAATTAAAAAACATTGGTGGTCATGTAGGCTATGGTGTTGCTCAACCATATAGAGGAAATGGTTATGCTTCAAGAATGTTAGAAGAAGCGCTTAATAGATTAAATCATATGGGTGTACATAAAGTATTGATGACATGTAATCCTTATAATTTTGCTTCACAAGCAGTAATAAAAAAACATGGAGGCTATGAAATTAATTCGTACATTAAAAAAAATGGTCAACCAGTAAGTCGATTTGAAATTCCAAATGATGGAAGGTGAAACTTTGAAAGATTTAAAAGTAGTATATGCACTCATACAAAATAAAGAGAGAAAAGTATTACTTGTTAATAATACAGATGGTGGAGGATGGTCATTACCTGGTGGAAAGGTAGAAAAGGGAGAAACTCTAGTTGAAGCTTTGAAACGTGAAGTAATGGAAGAAACAGGTCTTAAAGCTGAGATTGGAGATATTGTAAGTATCAATGAGGGTAAGTCTACTCAAATGAATGTACACACATTGTTTATTATGTTTAAAGTTACGATTAAAAATGATGCGATAAATATACAAATGAAAGAAGAAATTTCAGAAACAAAATGGATGACTATTGAAGAAGCAGACCAAAAACTTATGTATTATAAGCATAGTTTGAAAATGTTTTTAAATAATAAAGCTACTTATTATAATGAAGGTGTAATAGATTAAAAATCTGTATGACAAGATATAATAAGACATAAAAAATCACTTTTCTCATAAGAAAAGTGATGGGTGTCAAAAGTTTATAAATAGTTTCATATAGTTATGAAATCGCAAGGTATTTTACTCTTAAGTTATACCTTTTATTTATAATATAAAGATATCCTCAATTTTATATCATCACAATAATAAGTTAATATAATCTATAAAAAATATTAATATTCAATTGATTAGAATATATTCAACGATTAAAGTGGATGATAGGTACTTCTCATATATTATTTAACAATATCCAAAACGATGGAGGTCTATGAAATGCTCGTTTTAAATGAACAAGATCAACAGAACTTATTAGATATGAAAGAAGTTATTGAAGAAGTCGGTCGTGCGTTACAGGCATTCTCAGAAGGAAAAACTGAAACACCATTACGTTATGTGTTACCATTCAACAAAGAAAATAGATATTTAGTGATGCCTGCTTTATCAGATGAGTTGAAAATAGTTGGCATTAAAACTGTTACCTTTGCCCCTAACAATTCTAAACAAAATAAAAAAACAATTACAGGATCAGTACTGCTGAGTGATTATGATACAGGAGAAACCCTTGCTATACTTGATGGTAGCTATTTAACTAAAATTCGTACAGGTGCCATTTCAGGGGTGGCTACAAAATATTTAGCGCGTGAAGATGCAAAAACATTGTGTGTGATTGGCGCTGGAGATCAAGCTGAGGGGCTGATTGCAGCAATGTTAGCTGTTAGAGATATTGAAATAATTCATATTTCGAGTCGTACAAGAGCTAACGCTGAAAAATTGGCTGAATTTGTGAAACAAGCATATGACGTGTCGATAAAAGTTTTTGATGAAGCGGATCAAGCAATGGAAAACGCAGATATCATTGTGACAGCTACCAATTCAAATCAGCCAGTGTTTTCTCATTCGTTACATCCTGGTGTGCATTTAAATGCTGTAGGCTCATTTAAACCTGAAATGCAAGAACTACCTTCAGAAACGATGTTGATTGCTAATAAAATAGTTGTTGAATCTACAGAAGCTGCAATGGAAGAAACAGGTGATTTAAAAGTACCATTAGAAGAAGGTATCATTACTGAGCAATCGTTACATGGTGAACTAGGGAATATTGTAAGTGGAAAATTATCTAGACGTGATGATGATGAAGAAGTGACAGTATTTAAATCAGTAGGTTTAGCTATTGTAGATATAGTGGTGGCACAATACTTCTATAAAAAAGCTCAACAAAATAATTAATCATATACTGTATAAAACATAGATACCGTATCAGTTATAACGTAGACATGGCTGATAGGGTATTTTTATTGTATAAAGAAAATCAATAAGAGTGATACAAAGCATTTCTTCATATTAGCCTCCTTTTAAAAATAATTAACAAACAAAACGTAAGTTAAAGCAAATAATTTATTAGAAGAATAAAATTATTACTTTAACGTACAATCTAATGATATATGTTCATATAGGGAATCTATGATATGAGGAGTTCTAAAAAGACACTATTAGGATATATAAGACAAAGGAAGAAATGATAATGAAGAGAATTATAATTACAGGAGCACTAGGACAAATAGGAACTGAATTGGTACTAAAATGTAGAAAAATATATGGAAAAGATAACGTATTAGCTACTGACATTAGAGAACCTGAAGAGGCTGGGACATAATTTCTAACAAATTAGCCAGTAAATGAGTTTATTATAAATTCATTTACTGGCTTCTTTATT